>JBKJPI010000214.1:0-6173 GCA_046595235.1 Burkholderiales bacterium
AGCGCAATCTGGCGGGGTTTTGGTCTCGACGCATCACCCGCGAGCATCGCCTGGTTTACCGAATCGAATCCGACGCATTAATGATCGCGCAATATCGTTTCCACTATTAGGCTGATCGAAGCGCCCCACCGATCCCGAGTGCTTAACACTATCGAATACAGTTGAGGTAAGCAATTTGAAACGCGATGCCCTGGTCCGATTAATGACGTGGTCTGCAGCGCTCGCTCTGGCGTTTCATACGTGCCTCGCAGCAGCAGCCGACCTTCGCATCGGCCTCTCCGCCGATGTGACGACGATGGATCCGCACTTCGTCGCGGCGGCTCCAAACCTCACGGTGCAGCAGCATATCTTCGAGGGTCTCATCCGCATCGACGAGCGCGGTCGCGTGACTCCCGGCATCGCGGCGTCGTGGTCGACGCCCGATCCCCTCACGTGGGAGATCAGGCTGCGGCCGGGCGTGAAATTCCACGACGGCGCGGATCTCACGCCGGAAGACATCGTCTATTCGCTCGAACGGCCGCTCTCGATCAAGGGAAGCCCCGGCGGCTTCGCTACATACGTGCGCCCGATCATCTCGAAGGAGATCGTCGACCGCCATACCCTGCGGCTGAAGACGGCCGCACCCTACGGTCCGCTGCTGCAGGATCTCGCGCACGTGTTGATCGTGTCGAAACGCGCGGCGTTGAACGCATCGGCTGAGGATTTCGACAGCGGTAAAGCCGCGATCGGTACCGGGCCCTTCAGGTTCGTCAGGTTCGCCCGGGGCGATCATGTGCAGCTTGCGCGTCACGATAACTATTGGGGCGGGCGCCCGGCCTGGGATAACGTGACGCTGCGGATTTTGACCAACGATCCGACGCGCACGGCAGCACTGCTGTCGGGTGAGGTCGACGCAATCGAGAACGTCCCCACAGCGGATCTCGCGCGTCTGCGCAAAAGCAGCGTGCACCGGCTTTCACAAACCGTTTCATGGCGAACGATCCTGGTGCATCTCGACCAGCATCGCGCGACGCCCCCGGGTGTGACCGATAAGAGTGGAAAGCCGCTGGCGGCCAATCCCTTCATGGACGTGCGCGTTCGGCGGGCGCTCTCGAAGGCGGTCAACCGGCAGGCGCTTGCGGATCGCGTGATGGAAGGGCTCGGCCTCGCGGCCTCGAACGTGGTATCGCCGAGCGTCATCGGCCACGACCCGGCGGTGAAGCCGGAGCCTTACGATCCTGAAGGCGCGAAGAAGCTGCTCGCCGAGGCCGGATATCCGAATGGTTTCATGATGACGCTGGCTGCCCCGAATAACCGCTACATCAACGACGAGCAAGTCGCGCAGGCGTGTGCCCAGATGTTCTCGCGCATCGGTATCACGACCAAGGTCGATGCGATGCCGCTCGCCGCCTATCTGGGAAAAGTGCGTAATCAGGAGTTCGGTGCGGCGCTGCTCGGCTGGGGCTCGCTGGCGGCCGACCTTGCGCTTCGTTCACTCGCAGCGACGCCGAACGTCGGACTCGGTCACGGCGCCTGGAATTGGGCGCGTTACTCTAACCCGGCCCTCGATAAGCTGATTCAGCAATCGCTCTCGATCGTCGATCCGTCGAAGCGTGAAGCAGCCGCGCGCGCAGCGAGTGCTTTTGCCGCGAACGAAGTCGTCTTCATACCGCTGCACTATCAGATCGTGACGTGGGCGATGAAAAATTCCCTCGACTACGCCGCGCGCACCGACGAGTTCACATTCGCGCATCAGTTTCGCGCTGCTAAATAGCGCAGTCGACGACGCCACGTTGATTCAGAACCACCCCCACCCTGAACCTCCGCCTGAGAGGCCTGAGAGGGACGGGACGATGCGCGCCTCACCCTTCGGGCGGACGGTGGGGATGGGGGTGGTTGGGTGATTGCCTACATTCTCCGCCGGCTCGCGCAAAGTGCACTCGTGCTCCTCGTCATGTCCGCGCTCGTCTTTGCGGGCGTTTACGCAATCGGCAATCCGGTCGATATTCTCATCAACCCGCAGGCCGATCAGGCGGAGATCGCGCGCGCCACCGCAGCGCTCGGCCTCGACAAGCCCCTGCCGCTGCAATACTGGACCTTCGTGGTAAATGCATTCGGCGGCGAGCTCGGGCGCTCATTCACGTCGAACGTCCCCGCTGTTGACCTGATCGTTCAGCGGATGCCTGCCACGATCGAGCTTGCGCTGACTGCGATGGTGATCGCCATCGTGCTCGGGCTGCCTCTGGGCCTCTGGGCGGGGCTCAAGCCCGATACGGTTGCCGCGAAGACCATCATGGCAGGTTCAATCCTCGGATTCAGCCTGCCGACGTTCTGGGTCGGTCTCATGCTGATCATGGTGTTTTCGGTCTGGTTGGGGTGGCTTCCGCCGACAGGCCGTGGCGAAACGGTGAACGTACTCGGCGTCGACGTGAGCTTTCTTACGGTCGATGGTCTGCGACACCTTTTCATGCCCGCGCTGAACCTTGCGCTCTTCAAGCTCGCGCTGCTGATCCGGCTCACGCGTGCAGGGACGCGTGAAGCGATGGTGCAGGATTACGTGCGCTTCGCCCGCGCAAAGGGCGTTTCCGAACGCCGGGTCGTCCGCGTTCACGTGCTGAAGAACATTCTCATCCCGATTGTTACCGTGATCGGACTCGAGTTCGGCTCGGTGATCGCGTTCGCAATCGTGACTGAGACGATCTTTGCGTGGCCCGGAATGGGGAAGCTCCTGATCGATTCGATCAACGTGCTCGACCGGCCGGTGATCGTCGCCTATCTCCTGGTGATCGTGGTCATGTTCGTTTTCATCAATCTCGCGGTTGACCTCCTGTATACCGCGCTCGACCCACGCGTGCGTCTGCGCGGCGTGCGCGCATGAGCGCCGCCAACGTTGTCGCAACGGGGCGCTGGGAGCTCGCGGCAAGCTTCGCGCGCAGCCGCTTGGCACTTGCGGCGCTCATTGTCCTTTGCGCGATCGTGCTCGCTGCCGTGCTGTCGCCGCTCATCTCACCGCAGAACCCGTATAACCTCGCCGAGCTCGACATCATGGATTCCAAGATGCCGCCGGGTACGACGAATACCGACGGCAAGACCTACGTTCTCGGAACCGACGAGCAGGGGCGCGACATGCTCTCGGCGATCCTCTACGGGCTGCGCATCAGCCTCGGGGTGGGCGTGATCTCCACCGTGCTCGCGCTAACGCTTGGCATGCTCGTCGGACTCGCAGCCGGTTATGCGGGTGGCTGGGTCGACGCAGTGATCATGCGCATCGTCGATCTGCAGCTATCGTTTCCGTCGATCCTGGTCGCGCTCGTACTGCTGGCGGTTCTGGGCCAGGGCGTCGACAAGATTGTGATTGCGCTGGTCATCGTGCAGTGGGCGTATTACGCGCGAACGGTGCGGGGTAACGCGCTGGTTGAAAAACGCAAGGAGTACGTCGACGCGGCGGTGTGCCTTGCATACAGCCCTGCACGCATTTTGTACCGCCACATCCTGCCCAACTGTCTGCCGCCGCTCATCGTCGTGGCGACGGTTCAGGTCGCGCATGCCATTGCGCTCGAAGCGACGCTCTCGTTCCTTGGGTTGGGGATGCCGATCACATCGCCTTCGCTCGGCCTCCTCATCGCCAACGGCTACGCACACATGCTGTCGGGCAAGTACTGGATGAGCTTCTTTCCCGGGCTTGCCCTGCTGGTGACGATCGTTGCGATCAACCTCGTAGGCGACCACCTTCGCGACATCCTCAACCCCCGCCTCCAGACTTAGGTCCGCGGAGCGAGCAATAGCAAGCCAGGAAAGGAGGTAACGGAGGGAAACACGTTTGTTTCCCTCTGTTAGTCCACTGCGGCCGGGCCGGCTTTACGCCGATTAGTCGGCGTAAATGCCGGCCTTTTTGATGATCGGGCCCCAGCGGTCGATCTCAGATTTGAGATGGGTCCTCAGCGCGTCCGGCGTTGCTTTGTCCACCGTCACCGGCGCGGCACCGAGCTTCGCGAGAGACTCCTTGAACGCGTTTTCCTGAATCGCCGTGCGCAGCGCGGCGTTGAGCCTGTCGAGCACCGGCTGCGGCGTTCCTTTCGGCGCGTAGAGGCCGTGCCACACAACGACTTCGAAGCCTTTCAGCCCCTGCTCCGATAACGTGGGAACGTTCGCGAGCGAAGCGACGCGCTTCGGGGACGTCACGCCATATACTTTTACCCCACCCGCAAGGATCTGCCCTGTCGTGTTGGTGGTCTGGTCGCACATGAAGTCGATCTCACCGCCCAGCAGCGCGGTCATCGCCGGACCGGTCCCCTGGAACGGAACGGTCTGCACATCGGTTTGCAACGCGCTCATCAGCAGAAGGCCGCACAGGTGCGATGCGGCACCCAGACCGGCGTTGCCGTAATTGAGCTTCGCCTTGTTCTGCTTGATGTAGGGAATGAAATCCTTGAAGTTGTCCGGCGGCAGGGTTTTCTTCGCGATCACCGTCATCGGCACATCAGCAACCTGCCCGATGTATTCGAAATCGGTGAGCGGGTTGAAAGCAAGCTTGCGGTAAAGCGCCGGCGCCGTCGACATTCCGATGTGGTGCAACAGCACGTAATAGCCGTCGGGTTTGGCGCGCCCGACTTTCTGCGCGCCCAGGGTTCCTCCCGCTCCGCCCACGTTCTCGATGATCACCTGCTGCTTGAGCGTCCTTGCCATCGTTGCCGCGAGATTGCGGCCAAGGGTGTCGGTGGGGCCGCCGGCTGTAAACGGCACCACCATGACGATTTGCTTGGTCGGGAATTCCTGTTCGGCCGCGTGAGCGCTGAACCCAAAGGCGAGCGCGGCGAGCGCGAGAGTGATGCGAATTGACATGGTGCCTCCTCGTTATGGACCTTGCCACCGTGTAGCACGGAGCGGGCCTGATAATTGTATAAAAACAGGGATATAGCATGCCGTCTGTGCTACAATCGCCGGCTTTTTGCACGCCCAGGACACCTATGCCCCGCGCACTTCGGAACATCGCCATTATTGCTCACGTCGACCATGGCAAGACGACCCTCGTCGACAAGCTCCTCCGCCAATCCGGAACCTTCGCTGCGCACGAACATATGGTCGAGCGCGTCATGGATTCGAACGACCTCGAGCGCGAGCGCGGAATCACGATTCTGGCCAAGAACTGCGCGGTCGAGTACGAAGGCACGCATATCAACATCGTGGACACGCCGGGGCATGCGGATTTCGGCGGCGAAGTCGAGCGCGTGTTGTCGATGGTCGACAGCGTTCTACTGCTCGTGGATGCCGTTGAAGGTCCGATGCCCCAGACGCGCTTCGTCACCCGCAAGGCCCTAGCGCTCGGGCTGAAGCCGATCGTTGTCGTGAACAAGGTGGATCGCCCCGGCGCACGTCCGGACTGGGTCGTGAATCACACCTTCGATCTTTTCGACAAGCTCGGCGCCAGTGAAGCGCAGCTCGATTTCCCGGTTATCTACGCGTCAGCGCTGGAAGGCTGGGCTACGGACGACCTGGCAACGAAAAGCGACACGCTGAAGCCGCTCTTCGACGCCATCCTTCAGAACGTGCCCGTGCGCGAAGACGATCCGGACGGCCCGCTGCAGCTCCAGATCTGCTCGCTCGATTACTCCAGCTACGTCGGGCGCATCGGCATCGGTCGCGTGAACCGCGGCCGTATCCGCACGGGTCAGACCGTCACCGTCCTCAACGGCGAGAACGCTCCGGTCACGGCCAAAGTAAACCAGGTCCTCACCTTCCGCGGACTCGAGCGCGTGGTGACTGAAGAAGCGCAGGCGGGCGACATCGTGCTCGTCAACGGCATTGATGAAGTCGGGATCGGCGTCACACTCACCGATCCGGAACATCCTGACGCACTGCCGCTGCTGAAGGTCGACGAGCCGACGCTCACCATGAACTTCCAGGTGAACACCTCGCCGCTCGCAGGCCGCGAAGGCAAGTACGTCACCAGTCGCCAGCTTCGTGAGCGCCTTCAGCGCGAAATCATGAGTAACGTCGCGCTGAAAGTGGTCGAAACCGCCGACGCGGACATTTTCGAAGTCTCAGGCCGCGGAGAGCTGCACCTCACGATCCTCCTGGAGAACATGCGCCGTGAGGGCTACGAGCTCGCCGTCTCGCGTCCACGCGTTGTGATCAAGGAAGTGAACGGTGAAAAGCAGGAACCTTACGAGATGCTCACCGTGGACGTCGAAGAG
>JBKJPI010000275.1:0-5747 GCA_046595235.1 Burkholderiales bacterium
TCGGCGGCATCTCCGTGGGCGGCATTCCGGGTAACCGGAAGACATTCGGCAATCTGTTGACGAACGTCGATCATCTCCAGCACACGCACAATCTCGAGCAGAATTCCTTTTCGAGAGGTCAGCCTGCGTGGGGTGCTCACCTTGCGGACGAGCTCGAAACACGCATCATCGCGCTGCACGACGCGTCCAACATTGCCGCCGTGATCGTGGAACCACTGGCAGGGTCGACTGGAGTTCTCGTTCCGCCGAAAGGCTATCTCGAACGGCTGCGGGCGATCTGCGACAAGCACGGCATTCTTCTGATCTTCGACGAAGTCATCACGGGTTTCGGTCGCCTTGGGGCGCCGTTCGCAACGGATCTGTTTGGCGTGGTACCCGACATGATCTGTCTTGCGAAAGGGCTCACTAACGGTTCTGTGCCGATGGGCGCGGTCGTTGCGCGCAAAGGTATCTACGAAGTCCTGATGGGTGCCGCACCCGAAAGCGCGATCGAGCTTTTTCACGGTTATACGTATTCAGGCCACCCGCTCGCATCTGCAGCGGCACTCGCGAGCCTCGATGTCTTCGAAGAAGAGCACCTCTTCGATCGCGCGCGCGACATGGCGCCCTATTTCGAGAACGCGGTACACGCTCTGCGCGAGCTGCCGTACGTGGCGGACGTGCGTAATCTCGGGATGGTTGCAGGTATCGAGCTCGAAGCAATGCCGGGCAAGCCAGGCGTACGTGGCTTCGACGTCTTCCTTAAGTGCTTCGAAAAAGGCGTACTGATCCGCACCACGGGCGACACGATTGCGCTCTCGCCGCCGCTCATCATCAGCAAGGCGCAGATCGACGAGCTCGTCGGCACTGTTGCCGACGTCCTGCGTCAGATTGACCGGGGTTAGATTCGCTGCATCTCGCGAGCTCCGAGCTTCGTGAGGCAATGATCGACCCACGTGGCCGTGAGCTTTTCCTGCGTGCCATTTTGTTTCAGACGCGCATCGAGTGCGGCCCAGTCCACGCTATCGAGCGGCTGGTCCTGGTTGAAACAGGAGAAGACGTAGCTCGTCTCGCCGGTTTTCGGGTCGAAGTGCGGCTGCAGGCACTGCGCGCAGATCTCTTTCATCATGCACTGCATGGGCGAGTTGATCGAACCAATGGCAAAGTGGTGCGGCTTCATGTGCGGCTTCAAGACCTCGTGCCGTGCTCGCGCGACGGCCGCCATCATGCGGTCTGAACCGATGGCGACGATGCGGTCCGCGTCGGAGAACGCAATCGGGTGCTCGCCCAGCTCGCCTGTCGCATAGGCGTGCATCGCCTGCACGATGTTCCCGACAAACGTCTTGTCATTCTCGCGATCCCGCGGGAATCCGGGCTCCTCGTCACAACACCACACCACCACGTCGGACGCAGCCTCGATCTCGGAAACCTTGTACCGGTCCGACATGTGCTTGTAGGCCGCGAAGTACAGCACGCGGTTTCCCGCAGCGCGCATCGCCTGGCCGATGGAGAACAGCACCGCATTGCCCAGCCCACCGCCGGCAAGAACGATGGTTTCATTCTCAGGAATTTCGGTCGGGGTTCCCGTTGGACCCATCAGCACGACCGGTTCGCCAGGCTCGAGCATGGCGCACAGATCTGAAGACCCGCCCATTTCCAGCACGATCGTCGAAATAAGCCCCTGTTCGCGATCCACCCAGGCCCCCGTGAGCGCGAGCCCTTCCATCGCGAGGCGGGTTCCCTCAGCAGCGCGCGAGCGCATCTCGAAATTCTGCAGCCGGTAGAACTGTCCCGGCTGGAAGCGGCGGGCGGCGAGCGGCGCCCGCACGACCACCTCGACGATCGTCGGCGTGAGCCGCGTGACCTCGTGGACGGTTGCGCGCAATGTGTCGTTCAGCTGTCCGAGGAACACCGAATCGTTCTCGCCCGACGTCGGAGCGATGTCGCTCAGCACCTGGCTCACCAGTGGATAACCCTGCTTGGCGGAGCCCATGGCTTTAACGACGTTTCCGAAGAACGACGGATGCACATCGCCGAAGTAGCTCGTGCAGCGCCCGTCTGCACGCCGCTCGAGCATCACGCGTACTTCATTCGGCTTCGAGATCGATTTTTCAGGCCGCACAGGATGACCTGCTTCATCGACGGCCTGGAAATAGCGGCCGTCGAGCTGGAAGTGCTCGGGATCCTCGCGTGCGAGAACCGTGTTGGGCTGGGTGCCCGCGGCAACGAGAATCGTGCGCGCGGGTAACGCCATCTCACCCGTTGCGAGCCACTGGCCGTCATCCGCGCGCGTCTGCGCCTTCACGCGCAGCGCCTCAGCGTGGCCATAACGGTCTACCTGCACCGCGATCGGCGTGAGACCTTCCGAAAACGCGATGCCCTCCTCCAGCGCTTTCTCCACTTCCTCCGGGTTCAGCGTGTAAGACGGGCTGTCGATCAGTCGCCTGCGGTACGCAATCGTGGCGCCGCCCCAGGATTTCAGTAGCTCGAGGATGTGCGGCTCGCGCATTTCCGCAGCAGCTTCGGCGCGCTCGGCGCGAATAGCGCGGGCATGCAGGAGAAACTCGTCGGCAACGCCGCGTTCTTCTTCGCTCCACGCAACGCGCGCGGCGCTTTCGCCGTGCTCGCGGGCGAGCCGCTCATAGCGAAGAAGAAATTTCTCGACCTGCAGCGGATAGTAGGCGAGCGATTCGGTCGCGGTATCGATTGCCGTCAATCCTCCACCGATTACGACGACCGGCAGCCGCATCTGCATGTTCGCAATCGATTCGGTCTTCGCAGCGCCGGTAAGCTGGAGTGCCATCAGAAAATCCGACGCGGTTCGAACGCCGCGTGCAAGCGCGTTCGGCATGTCGAGAATTGTCGGGCGGCCAGCGCCGATGGCGAGTGCGACATGGTCGAACCCCAGCGCGAACGCTTCCTCGCTGGTAATGGTGCCGCCGAAGCGCACGCCGCCGAAAAGTGCAAAGCGGGTGCGGCGCTCGAGAAGGAGGCGGACGATCTTCAGGAAATTCTTGTTCCAGCGAACCGTGATGCCGTATTCGGCGACGCCGCCGAAGCCTGCCATCACGCGGGACTCGAGCGGCTCGTAGAGCTCGGCTATATCGCGAATCGGCTTGAACGGCACGCGTTGCCCCCGATCATCCACGCCCGACACGTCCGGCGGCAGCGGCTCGATCTTCAGGCCATCGATTCCGACGACGGTATGCCCGTCGTTCATGAGGAAATGCGCCAGTGTGAAACCTGCGGGCCCCATGCCTGCGACGAGCACGCGCTTGTCGCTGGCCGCCCTGGGGTACGGCGTCCGCAGATTGAGCGGGTTCCATCGCGTGAGGAGACCGTAGATCTCGAAACCCCACGGCAGCTCGAGCACGTCTTTGAGCGTCCGCGTTTCGGCCTGCGGGATATCGACCGGCTCCTGCTTCTGATAGATACACGCGTTCATGCAATCGTTGCAGATACGGTGCCCTGTTGCCGCGCACAGCGGATTGTCGATCGCGATGATCGCGAGCGCGCCCACCGCGTGACCTTCGGTTTTGACTTTGTGAAATTCCGATATCTTTTCGTCGAGCGGGCATCCCGCCAGCGTTACGCCGAATACGCTTTTTTTGAAGGACGCTTCGCCGCGGCCGGTAGCACCTTTCTCTCGCAAGCCTTTCGAGCATGAATCCTTGCCCTGCTCGTGACACCAGATGCAGTAGTGCGCTTCATCGAGTGCGCCGGTGAGGTCCGTGCCCGCGTCGGTCAGCGCGAAACCCTCACGCCTGCGGAGCTTATGCTTCGGGAGACGGTAGGTTGTGTACCCGCCGTCATGCTCGGCAACGGCCGGGACGAGCCGGTTGGAGTCGAGCTTGTGCGGCGCCTTGAAGAGCACGCCGGCGCGATGCTTCTCACGCCCCGCAATGCTGTGCGCAGCCCACGCCGCGTAAGAGATCGCGAGCTCGAGCGATTCTGCGTTCGCCGTCTCGTCCGCCTGCCAGCGCACGACGTGCTCTGCAAACACGAGCTCGGTAAGCGGCTCGCCGAACAAGGTTCCGAGCTTCGAACTCAGCGCGGCACCGTCGAGCTGTTCCGCTTCCGGCGCTTTCACCCGGTGCATGGCTTTTCGCTGGACGAAGTTTCGTTTGACGCCGAACAGCGGATTCAACGCGTGGTGACGCGCCGAAAGGGCCTCGATTTCATCTTCGATTGCGAAAAGCCATGCGACGAACGCATCAACATGCGACGCGAGCGCGATCAGGAGCTCTGATTCTGTTTTGGGTGCGACCCCGGCAGGATCGGACCGCGCGGCGCAAAGATGCGCATGAAGCACGCCATCCTCGCGACCGAGACGCTCCATGAAGAGCGCATCGACGCGCTCCAGGCCGTCGTGCTCGTAAAGATCGGAAAAAGTCAGGCCGGATGCTGCGCTGGGGATTGCTGCGGTGACCACAAGGACGCCAAAAGGTGCAATTATAGCAACGGGTTGCGCGCGGACTTAAGGCTCCAGTGCGCTATGGATATTCGAGCGGCGCTTACGGGCCCTTCAGCCCTGTGTGCGTGAGTGGGATAATAGTGAGATGACCGCGCATCACCTCGACAGTGTCAGCCGAAGCTTCGCTCCAGTTCACTTGCGCGTGCTCATCTGGCTCGTGCTGTCAGTATTCGCGGGGCTGCTCGTGTGGTTCGGTTTCCGCGGTTACCTCAACCCCGAGCTGATTTTTCACTTCGCAAATTCTCTGTACTGCTAAAGCGTTCCGCGGCGGAGACGGTGTTGGCAACGAGCATGGCGACCGTCATGCGCCCAACGCCGCCAGGAACAGGGCTGATCGCGCTCGCGACGCGGCTGGCGCCGGCGTAATCGACATCTCCTGCAAGTTTGCCGTCCGGCAGCCGGTTGATACCGACGTCGATTACGACTGCTCCCGGCTTGACCATCGCGCCGGTCACGAGCCCCGCGCGTCCTGCCGCGGCGATAAGGATGTCCGCGGAACGGGTAAAGGACGAAAGATCGGGTGTTTTGGAGTTGCACACAGTGACCGTGGCGCCACGCGCGATGAGCATGAGGGCGAGAGGCTTACCGACGATGCTGCTACGCCCGACTATCACCGCATGGCGGCCTTCGATCGGCACACTCGAGCGCTCGAGCATGGACATGACGGCGAGCGGCGTGCACGGCGCGAGGCGCGGATAACCATCGACGAGAGCGCCGAGGTTCGACCAGTTGAACCCGTCGACGTCCTTGTCGATCGAGATCGATTGCAGGACCTGTTGAACATCGAGGCCCGCCGGCAGGGGTAGCTGAACGATCATGCCGTGGATTGCCGGGTTCGTGTTGAGGTCGTTCACCTTCGCAAGCAGCGTGGCCTCGGTCGTGTCGGCGGGAAGCTCGTGCAGCTCGGCGTGCAGCCCGACATCGGCACACGCTTTTACCTTGTTCCTCACATAGACCTGTGATGCCGCCTGATCGCCCACGAGAACGGTTGCAAGGCCGGGAGTGATACCCTGATGCGCGAGTGCCGCGACCCGGCTCTTCAGTTCGGCAAAGACATCGCGCGCCATGGCGGCGCCATCGAGAACCTGAGCTGGCATGCGTGAACGCCGGGTCAGCGCGCCGCACGGCGCGCAGGTGCCGGAGTGTTGAGCAGCTGGAAGAAGATCTCGTCCTGCCGAACCATGCCGAGCTCGCTGCGAGCGCGTTCCTCGATCGCTTCGAAGCCCTGCTTCAGGTCGCGGACCTCGGCGTCGAGCGCGCCGTTACGCGTCTTCAGTCGTGAGTTGATTTCGCG
>JBKJPI010000285.1:0-2868 GCA_046595235.1 Burkholderiales bacterium
GGGATGTTATGGGACTGGTAGGTTGTGCGTTCTCAGCGCGTCACCCCCGTTCTCGCGATGGCGTGAGAGGTTGCGGCTGCAGCAACTAGGCGTTGCGATGCAAGGCTCTTACGGTAAAGTAAGGACGGAATAAATTGGTAAGGAAACACCATGAGCACAGCCACCCTGACGAGCAAAGGCCAGACGACGGTTCCGAAGGAAATCCGTGAGCACCTTCGAGTGCGCGCCGGAGATCGCATTCAGTTTGTGATCGATGAAAACGGGCGTGTCATGCTGGTGCCCGCGTCCTACGATGCCGCCGAGCTGGCGGGCATACTTCCGCGGCCCAAGCGGCCGGTGTTCCTGGAAGAGATGCGAACGGTTATCCGTCGGCGCGGCGCGCGCTCGTGAAAGGTCTCGACACGAATGTCCTGATGCGCCATCTCACGCAGGACGATATAGCGCAGGCGCGGCTGGCATCCCGTTTCATCGCCGCTGAATGCACCCGGGAAGAACCTTGTTTCATCAACCGTGTCGTCCTGTGCGAAATGGTATGGGTGCTGGAGAGCGCTTACGAGTATTCGCGCGAGAGCATTTCAGAGGCGCTGGAGCGTGTTCTTCGTACGCACCAATTCAGCGTCGAGGACATGGGTGCGGCATGGAGCGCGCTCCGTCGATATCGATCCGGCGTGGCAGATTTTGCCGATTGCCTGATCGGCGAGACCAACCGGGAAGCAGGGTGCGCAGAGACGATCACTTTGGACAAAAAAGCCGCGCGCGAGGGCGGAATGCGGCTGTTGAGCACGTGAAGCGCACATAGTGTCCTGGTTCTCCTGTCACCGCTCGGCGAGGTTCGTTCTGCTGCTGGCCTGCGTAACCATTACGGCTGCCGAGGCCGCGACCGACTGCCGAGTTTTGGATCCCGAACTTCAGTGGACTTACAGTGGCGGCTGTAAGGATGGACTGGCTGAAGGCTACGGCGAAGCGCGCGGCGCCGCGCAGTACTCGGGAGAGTTCCAGGCCGGTCGCAAACATGGGCGCGGCGTGAAAACCTGGCTCGGTGGCGACCGCTATGAAGGTGACTTCGTGGAAGATCGGCGCGAGGGCACGGGCATGTATACCTGGGGGCGCTTCTCGGGCTCGTCGCGACACCGTTATACCGGCGGCTATCTGAACGACCGGCGCCACGGCTATGGCGTCTACGAATGGCCGAATGGAGATCGCTACGCCGGTCCTTTCGAGAACGACCGGTTCACCGGCGCGCCGACGAAAGGGATGATCGCCCGCGGCCGCACTGACGCGGAGGTCGCTGTCAACGTCGGACGGGTTGGTGCCAGGGTGTGCAGGGAAGTGGAGGTCGGTGTCGGCAACAGAGACACGATTCGCGGCACGGTAGCATCAGTCGAGGGCGAGCGCATCAGCGTACGCATCCTCGACCCGGGTAAACACGATCACGCAATCGGCGGTGTGCCGGTGCGCAATGACGCGGTCGTCACCGACTTCATGAAGTCGTGGCTACCGTGCGTCTGAAACGTTGCGCCGCTTCTTATTCCTTGCGTTGCCGGGCCAGCTCGATAGCTTCCTTCCAAGCCGCATACTCTGAAAGCCGCAAGTGATATCGCGCGATATTTCCCTCGTGTAAGTGCTCCAGCTCTCTCAGCACCAGTACAGCGAGCGCGTCGACGTCATCTGCGGGGACGAGCCGCTTAGCCAGTTTTATTACCGACTGCTCAGTCACGCGCTCACGAGATCGAACGGCTGTGCTGACGATTTCCGTCAACTGCGCACGATAGCGAAGTCGAAACGGGTCCGGTTCGCCGAGCGATTGCTTTACTGCAAGATATTGCTGACGTGAACGTTCGTAGGCCCACACGAAAAGATCGCGCAGCAGCTCGGTGCGGTTGAGCTCGTAGACGCCGAGCACGGCTGCTATGTAATCCCGCTCCTCCACACCCACGAATGAGAGCGGAGACAGGTTGTGCTTGATGAGGGGAATGTTGGCGCCGAGACGCGACACCCGCTTATTCACATCTTCGAAGGGCTGAAGATACGGCGCATGCACAAGCACGAAGAACGCTTGCTCGAACGGGTCCTGAATCGCATCCGCTTTCTCCAGGAATAAACGGAAATATTGTTCCAGAAGCTGCGGCACGGCTAAGGGAATGAATACAGTTCCGCCGATCCCGACGTCGCGCTGGCGAAGCCGTCCTGACGCGGCGGCGTCTGCCATCAAGTTGTCGGAAAGGATCGCGTGCAGATTCATGAACGTGAACCAGTTCATGCCGATGTGGTTCGCCTCACTCACCAGCATTTCGATGGCACGTTTGTGATTCAAGATCATCTGCGTTTCTGCGGCGTCTTTTCCAGCGGCTACGATTCCGTGTTCGATGAGGCGCTGCGTGTCCAGGCGGGTATAGGTATTCCCTTCGAGCCGGCTGGATGCCCAGGACAGATCGACCAGCAGCCGGTTCAGAATGTCGAGCGCGTACGTGCCCGCCGGGCGCTCTGCGGCGGGCGAACGCCCGATCTGCTGGAGGTGCTCCCGAATTTCGTCCGAGAGGTAGTAGTGGTGATTCGGCTGGTAGCTTTCCAGGAATGCCCCGTTGTAGCCGACGGGTTTCCGCGCTTGCAACGGAAGCCTCACAAGCTCCGCTATTTCGGAGCCCTCTTTCGACAGCGCGAGATGTTGTGCGGGGGGCGCCTCGGCTTCGGGAGTATCAGGTGCGAGGTGTACCTCGGGCGCCAGTTTGTAGGTGCGCGCCTTCGTGGCCCCGGTTGCGACGAGCCGCCCGTCCGCAACCAAATGCGTAAGTCGACGCTGGAGTGTGCGGCGGCTAACTCGATCGGCAAGGGCCGCAGCTAGTGACTCGACACCGATCCCCCCAGGAT
>JBKJPI010000303.1:0-2675 GCA_046595235.1 Burkholderiales bacterium
GTCGATCGTGAGGATCATTTTCGAGACAGCGAAGGATGACCCGCTCGACTGCAGGATCGAGGTCGTCGACGATCTGTGACGGATCGGTAAGGCTCTTCTGTTCGCGCTGTTCGCGCAACCCGGCGACGGTGCTTGCGGCGAAGGGTTGCCGTCCAGTGAAAATCTCGTAAAGCACGAGACCCAGCGCGTAGATATCGCTGCGAATCGTGACCTCGCGTCCGGCCAGTTGCTCGGGAGCCATGTAAGCTGGCGTCCCCTCGGACGCATTTCCCGTTTCGCCAGCAAGCGAGGCGAGCCCGAAGTCGGTGATGCGGACTCTCCCCCGCTCGTCGAGCATGATGTTGGCGGGCTTGAGATCACGATGAAGAATGCCTCGCTCATGCGCGGCCGCTACACCCGCGCAGAGCTGCCGCGCAATCTCGATTCCTTTGTCTTTCGGGAGGCGGCCGATACGGTTGAGCAGCGACGCGAGGTCTTCTCCCTGGATGTACTCCATGGTGATGAACTGCTCACCCTCGAGATCGCCGACGTCGTAAACGCGGCAGACGTTCGGATGCGCAACCTGCCGCGCCACCATGACCTCGCCGAGGAGTCGCTGACGGCGATCTTCGTTGCCAGCGAGCGCCTTCGACAACAGCTTGAGCGCGACTTGCTGACCGAGTTTCAGGTCGTCAGCGCGATAGACCTCGCCCATGCCGCCCTTGCCGAGAAGCGCGACGATGCGATACCGGTCGCCGAACATGGCGCCCGGAACGAATTGACCATGATCGATGCCGCCCGAAGAGGGAGGACGGAACGAATCCTCCTTCTGGATCGTCCCGCCAGAAGAAAAGTCGTAACCGCACGCGGAGCAAAGGCGCGCGTCATTTGAGAGCGGTGCCGAGCAATTCGTGCAGGGGGTCATCGGTTCACGCCAGTTTACAGTCAGACGCAGCAATACGCGCGTTCACGAACGCCGAGGCGTGGCTCCTCCAGAGCTGAGGTACGATTGAGTGAATGCTCGATCTTTATGATGAACTAGCCACGCTCGTGACGCGGCTCAACGAGTCGCAGATTGAATATGCGCTGTGCGGGGGCTTGGCGATGGCGGTGCATGGGCGTCCGCGCGCGACCGTGGATGTGGATCTTCTGGTTCGCGTCGAACAGTATGATCGGCTGAAGCAATCAGTCGCAAAGGACGGCTATGCGTTAGAGGCGCGGCCAATGCAGTTCCGCTCCGGCCTCGAGATTCGCCGCCTCACAAAGGTGGACGCCGCGTCGGGTGATCACGTAATGCTCGACCTGCTGTTGGTTTATCCCGACATTCAAAGCGTCTGGGAACAACGGAACACAGTTGATTGGAACGGGATCTCGCTATCCGTTGTTGATAAGCAGGGTTTGATCAAGCTCAAGGAACAGCGCCGCAGCGGTCAGGATCTGGACGACATTGCATGGCTGACTTCAACGAAGAACTCAACGACGTAGACATGTCTCCCGCCGCAATTGACGCACGGCTGCGGCAGTCGTCACAGCTGCGCAGGCTCTGCTTGTCTCTTGGGCAGGCCGGACGTCGTGCCGCACTGGACCAGATCAGCGAACGCGCGACCGAATACAACCCGGAGTCAGATAGCTCCTCGAAAGAATGACTGCGATTTCGATGCGACCTGCAGAAGTTTAGAGTCTGTCTGTCAGCAGGGACTCGCCCGACTCGACCGCAAGACCGAGTCATGATCGCTCCTGTCGTTCGGCCTGTGCGCGCCGTTTTTCATGGCCGAAGTTTTCATAGAACGTCTGGAACGGCTGCGCGAGTGAGGCTTCGAGAACAGCTCGATCGCGAACACCGAAACTCCCGCCGGATCCCTCTACGAGTCGTCGGTGAAGAAGTATGATCTCAGGCTCGGTAAGGTAGTTCACTACGCGAGACGCCGGTAGAGCTCCGCGTTTTTCTCGAGGACGTACTTGGCCGCCGCTTCGAAACCCTCGTCGCGCGCGAGCTTTTCTTCAACGCTCAACGTTAGATACTCGCTGAGAGACATCCCATTGCGCGACGCGAGCCTTTCTGCTTCGACTGCGACCTCGTCTGGCAAAGTCAAGGCTACGGTCTTCATGTGCTGAATTGTTTACCTCGTCGCTCCGACGGGACAAAACATCTAACGGACCGCGGTTCACCGGAGATCTCTTTGCGACGTTTTGCAATTGGCCAAAAGCGCTGGGATTGAAAAGTGGTTGGGGCGAGTGGACGATTATCGAACCGCCGTGCTCCGATTATACGCGGTTCGCTGACATGTAAAGTTAGGTACTCAACCTGACGGACGGCCGCGTCGGCGGCAAGTGCAAGTTAGCTGCGCTGAACCGCGTGGCGCTGAACCCACGCAGCGAATTCCTCACGGTCCATGTCTCCGGAGGCGACGCGAAGGATGATCGCTTCCTGCTCATCGTCGGACGCAGAAAGCTCGAAACCATTGAGCACGAGCACGACTTCCAGTGCGGCGTGACCGATTCGCTTATTGCCATCTACGAAGGGATGATTCGACACTAGAGAAAACCCGAGCGCTGCAGCCTTTTCTCCGATGGTCGGGTACAGATCCCGACCCCCGAATGTCTGAAACGGCTGCGCGAGTGAAGCTTCGAGACCAGCTCGATCGCGAACACCGAAGCTCCCGCCGGATCCCTCTACGATTCGTCGGTGAAGAAGT
>JBKJPI010000332.1:0-6825 GCA_046595235.1 Burkholderiales bacterium
CGAAGAGCATGTCGTACGGGATACCGATCCGGGACACTGCGTGCAGTCCGTTGTGAAATACCCGTTAGTGTTGCAACCATTCGCCCCAAGTCCGGCCGTGGACAACGCCAAGTAGGCCGGTCTCTTCCGGCAAACTCATCTGCGGCAGGCGGCCGATGAAATCACGCTTAAGAGCGAGAGTTGCGCGGCCATCGCCCAAGACCTCCAGAGGAGTCACAAGCGCAGGACGGACCATGCGTGTCATATCCAACAGCATGGTGTCGTCGACGGTATTTCCGCGTTACATAATGCCGTTGTCCAGAATTACCATACGACCGGAGCGCGCGGATTCCTTGAAGAAACGGCAATAATGGGAGAGTGTGTAAATCTTGTGCTATCCGGGCGCTCAACTTGTCAGCGAGGACGGTCGTCGTCGCGTTTGAGGAACTGGCCAAGCGACATGCAGCTTTGGTGGCTCCTCCTCGCTCGGAAAGTGTCCGCAAATGCGGCGCGCGTGACTCGATGATTAACGCCGGGCTTTCCCGCCAAACTAAGCTGGCTAAAAGCTGGCCAAACCATCATTGATGCCCATCTATGCCGTCAGCGTACGAGTAGAAGTAGGCCCTTCTATACAGGCTGAAACGCGAGGCGTAGCGAGCGGAAGAAGCGAGATGTTTCGTGGCGGAGAGGGCGGGATTCGAACCCGCGGTACGGCTTTCGACGTACACACGCTTTCCAGGCGTGCGACTTAAACCACTCATCCACCTCTCCGGGAGCCGCGCGAGTTTAACATGCGGGCTGAGGGCACTTCGTGGACGTCCTGCATTTTGGAGACGTCAGCCGGCGGCGCACGCAAGGGCCTGGCTCACGCAAATGTACCGCTTGGCGATCGCAAGTCCGATCCACACCCCAAGCAGCAGGAGAAACGCGGCGTACGGAATGTGGTCGTCCCGAACCAGGCGCGGCGTAATGGCGCGTGTGAGCTTCATGACCGGCCGTGTGAGCAGCGAGAAGAACTGATAAACAAAATTGTCGTCCCGCTTGCGTCCCGCGAGCACGTAAAGCAGCCCCTGTCCGAGCATGAAGCAGCCGGCAATTTCCACGACTGCACGCATCATCGTAACGACGAGAAGCTCCGTTGGCATCACACGTCAGCTCGAGAAAGGTTTCGATCGGGCGTATCGCGCATAAGCTGTTTCGTCATATTCGGATCGAAACCGTAGAGGTACTCGATCTGCTTCTGAACTTTGTCGTAGTCTTTCAGTGCGTAATACGTCATGCCGAGCTCGTAGCGGGCGTGAGGGTTCATTGGCTGCAGTCTGCCGGCCTCCGTGAGTGACTCCACGGCCTGCGGCAGCTGGCCGAGCGAGCGCTGGGCAAGCCCCATTCCAAACCACGCCCGATCGATATTCGGGCTCAGCGCCAGCGCGCGCTTGAAGGCAGTCACAGCGTCTTCATGTGCGTCCTGCGCGTGGTACACGAATCCCAGGTTGAACCATGTCTCCGCATGATCCGGGGCAAGGCGGAGCGCAGTCTGAAAAGCCTCGACGGCAAGCCCGCTCCGGCCACCCGCCGCGTGGAGAAAAGCAATCGCCTCGTGCGCGATCACGAGATTTTCATCCCGGCGCAGCGCCTCGCGCAACTGCCCGAGAGCGCGCGCCTCCATGTTGATGAACAGAAAAAAACGGGCGAGGGCGTAGTGCCGGCGTGCAGCGAGATTCATGAAGCGTCCGGTGTGCAGGGAGCGAGGAGCAGTGCGCTATTTGCAGCGTATTGTCGCCGATGCAGCAGCGGCGGCGTTAGATCGAGTAAACAGTGCCAGCAGTCCCGGGTCTCGGTTGTAAAATCCGCGCATGTCAGATGCTCGTTACCCTCTCGAATCGCTTTTCGGCCGCATTCTCTCTCCTTTCGAGCAGTTTCTTCGGCGCACCACTGCGGGCGGCGTTGTGCTCATCGGAACGACGCTCATCGCACTCGGCCTCGCCATGTTGCTTGGTGCAGACGTCCTGCATCACTTCTGGACGGGCACGTTCGGCCTTGCGGCCGGTTCGCACTTCAGACTCGAGCTCTCGTGGCATCAGTGGGTAAACGATGGGCTCATGGCGCTCTTCTTCCTTCTGGTCGGTCTCGAGCTCAAACGCGAGATCCTGGTAGGCGAGCTGTCATCGCTCAAGGACGCGGCGTTACCCATAGCCGCTGCGATCGGTGGAATGGTGGTGCCCGCCCTCATTTACGCTGCGTTGAATGCGGGGTCGCCGACCGCCTCGGGGTGGGGCATCCCGATGGCAACCGATATTGCCTTCGCCGTGGGCATTCTGGTGCTGCTCGCGTGGCGTGTTCCAAAGAATCTCATCATCTTCCTTACAGCGCTGGCGATCGCAGACGATCTCGGCGCTGTGCTGGTGATCGCGATTTTCTACACGGCAAAGCTCGATCTCACATTTCTTGCGGCGGCAGGCGGGATCTTGTTCGTCCTCGTGCTCCTCAACCGCGGCGGTATCCGCAGCCCTCTGCCTTACGCTTTGTTCGGCGTGCTTCTCTGGTATGCGCTGCTTTCATCGGGTATTCACGCAACGCTCGCGGGTGTTCTTCTCGCATTCACGATTCCTGCGCGGCCGGCCCGCACCCCTGCCGAATTCGAGCAAAGGGTCGGTGAGCTCCAGGCTGCGTTTCGCCTCGATCGCCGCGATATGCAGACCGTGGATGATCCCCTGAGTAACTCGCGAATGGCCTCGATCGCCGAGGCCATGGAGCGGTCGGCCGTAACCGTTCAGAGCCCGCTCCAGCGCATCGAGCATAGCCTCATACCCTGGGTGACGTTCGTGGTCATTCCAATCTTCGCCCTGGCGAACGCAGGCATCGATCTTCGCAGCGTCGCGTGGGGAGAGGCGCTGTCCAGCCGCGTAACAATAGGGGTGTTCGCGGGTCTCGTCATTGGCAAGTTCGTCGGCATCAGCCTCTTCAGCTGGGCAGCAGTTCGTGTGGGTTGGGCGAGACTTCCATCAGGTGTTCAGTGGAAGCATCTGATGGGCGCTGCGTGGCTTGCGGGGATCGGTTTCACGATGTCGCTATTCATCGCACAACTCGCATTTCAGCGCCCGGAGATTGTTGACGAAGCCAAGCTCGGCGTCTTGCTCGCATCGGTACTGTCCGCAACCGTTGGTTTGTCGTGGCTTTTCTGGGCGGGCTCTCAGACAAAACACCGATAACTTCTGGATTCGCTGCGCGCACGCGTACAAAAGAAGCCCGCCTCGCGGCGGGCTTCAATACATCCAGGGCACCCTCTGCCTAGGTTGCCTCGGTTACCAGGTTGTCACGCAGGTTTGGGTAGCGCACGTGCTCGACCAGTTCCTGCGTTTCCCGGTCTGGTGCTGCTGTCAAGAGACTGACGATGATGATCGTCAGCATGCTGGCAGGCAGCCCGAACACACCCGCGGAGATCGGATTCATACCGAACCACAGATAGTCCGTGATGGGCCGGGTAACGCCAATCATGTCGCGGAAGAACGGGTAGGTCGTGAACATGTAGTACAGGCACACACCGAGTCCGACGAGCATGCCGGCAATCGCCCCGTACTTGTTGGCGCGCTTCCAGAATACCCCCAGCACGAGCGCAGAGAAGAAAGCCGATGCTGCGATCGAGAACGCGGCGCCGACCAGGAACAGAATGTTCCCTGGTTTCAGCGATGTCACATAAGCCGCGATGAGTGCCACTACAACCAGTAGCACCTTCGAAATGGTGACACGCCGTGTGGTTGTCGCGCTCGGGTCGATCATTTTGTAGTAGAGATCGTGCGAGAGCGCGTTCGCAATCGTCAGCAGCAAACCGTCCGCTGTCGATAGCGCCGCCGCCAGACCGCCCGCTGCGACAAGGCCGGACACGACGTACGGCAATCCGGCGATCTCCGGTGTTGCCAGCACGATCAGATCGCCCCCGATCACAATCTCGGCGAGCTGCACGATGCCGTCCATGTTGATGTCGGTGATATTCAGCAGCGTTGGATCGACGGAGGCCCATGCTGCAGCCCACGCTGGAAGCGAGGCGAAGCTGGTGCCTACCAGATTGGTATACACGTCGTACTTGGCGAGGACCGCAAGGCACGGCGCAGTGAAGTACAGCAGAAAAATGAAGAAGAGCGACCAGAACACCGATTTGCGCGCCTGCTCGACATTTGGAGTCGTGTAGTAACGCATCAGAATGTGAGGCAGCGCAGCCGTGCCGAACATCATGCAGAAGACGATGCCCATGAAGTTGAGCCGCGCGAGATCGCGCGCTTTCTCATCTTTCCCCGGATAGGGATCGGCGTGCGGCCGTGGTGGCGCGGCACGTGCTGCAAGGCCTTTATCCTTGGTCGCGGCAGCCTTCCACTTTTCGGGGTCGGTCGGGTATTCTCCGAGCGCTTTCTGGGCCGCAGAGATCTTCGGCTCGGGCGCATTCGCCGCACGCAGATCTGCAACCCGCTTCTCGGCAGTTGCGCGTCCTTCAGCCATGCCCTTGGTCGGATCTTTCAGGCCCGCTGTTGCGGCGTCCGAACGATCCTTGAAAATCTTGCGAACTTCTGCTTCCTTCGGATCCGCAATGATCTTCTTCTCGACCTCTGCCAGCTTCTGCATGGTCTGGCCGTAGGCAAACTGCGGCACCGGGATGCCGGTATGTTTGATGCCAAGCCATACCACGGGCGTCAGATACGCAATGATCAGGATGATGTACTGAGCGACCTGCGTCCACGTTACCGCCTTCATACCGCCCAGCATGGAGCACACCAGAATTCCAGCAAGACCGACGAACACGCCCACGCCGAACTCGAGGCCGGTGAAGCGGCTCGTGATCAGCCCGACGCCGTAGATCTGTGCCACGACGTAAACAAACGAGGCGATGATCGCAGCGACGATGCCGATTGAACGCACTATATTTCCGCCGTAGCGCGCGCCCAAAAAATCGGGAATGGTGAACTGTCCGAACTTTCGCAGATACGGTGCGAGGAAGAGCGCAACGAGCACGTAACCGCCCGTCCAGCCCATGACGAAGGCGAGGCCGTCGAAGCCGGAAAGGTAGAGCGTGCCTGCCATTCCGATGAACGACGCTGCGCTCATCCAGTCTGCGCCGGTCGCCATGCCGTTGAAGAACGCCGGCACTCGGCGGCCTGCGACGTAATACTCCGAAACTTCGGCGGTGCGGCTCATGATGCCGATGCCGGCATACAGTGAGATTGTCGCGAACAGAAACGCGTAGCCGATGTACTGACGCGACAGCCCCATCTGCTCCGCGATCGCGAGTACGATCAGGAACGCAAGGAAGCCGCCTGTGTAGAAGGTGTAGTACTTCTTGAGCTGACTCGTGAACGTGCTCTGACTGAACGTGGCTGAGCTCATTTGACCTCCGCTTCATCGACGCCGTATTCGATGTCGAGCTTGTTCATGTAACGGGCGTAGTACCAGATGATGATCACGTAGATGATCAGTGAGCCCTGCGCAGACATATAGAAACCGAGCGGAAAGCCGAGGAAGGTATAGCCATTGAGCTCTCGTGCGTACCACGCTTCCACGAAGGTGACGACGAACCAGATCGCCATCAGCACCGCAGTTACGACGAGATTCCTGCGCCAGTATTCCTCATGCTTCGCAGACAACTGCATAGCGTGTCCTCCTTCGGTTGGCACATACCCAGCATTAATGGCGGGCATTCTTTTATTGGTTGCCCTACGGGGGTCATGCTATGGAAAAATGCTTACAAAATCCTGAATCGGCGCACTAGAATAGGTCCATGCGGGTTTAGAAATCGACGGACGAAGGGCGCAATCATAAGCGCCGCAATCGTTGAGACAGGAGAGGGGCGGTGCGCATACTCATCACCGAGGACGATCCGTCGCTGGGAGAAGCGCTGAGCTTTGCGCTCGGCCAGGCGGGCTACGCGGTCGATCACGTCTCCAACGGCCTTCAGGCGGACGAAGCGCTGAAGTCTGACGTTTTCGGAATGCTCATTCTCGATCTCGGGCTGCCCAAGCTCGATGGATTCGAGGTCCTGAAGCGTCTTCGTCGCCGCAATCCCACCATGCCCGTCCTCATCCTTTCGGGCCGCGAAAAGCCCGAGGAAAAAGTGGCGGGCCTCGATCTCGGCGCAGACGATTACATCGTGAAGCCGTTCAGTCTCAATGAGCTTCTCGCGCGGGTGCGCGCATTGCTGCGCCGCGGCAGAGACGCCGCACCGCCGGTCATGACCTACGCGAGTCTCTCGTACGACACGATCGGACGCACTGCGGCAGTCTCCGGCCGCGCGATTGCCCTATCGCTGCATGAGACCGGCGTGCTGGAGGTTCTGCTGCATCGATTCGGCCGTGTGGTCAGCAAAGAGAAGCTCGTGGAGCAACTCTACAGCTACGACAAGGAAGTCAGCCAGAACGCGATCGAGGTTTACGTGCATCGCGTTCGCAAGAAGCTCGAGGGTGCGGGCGTCAGTGTGCAGACTTCTTACGGCCGCGGTTACCTCCTCGACTACGTCCGGGAGTAGCTTCAGGCGTTTTTTTCGATGAGGTCTGCAACGACACCCAGCAGCTCACGCGTAGCGAATGGCTTGGTGAGGTAGGCATTCGCGCCGAGCGCGAGGCCGTGGGCGAGCTCATGTTCGCGGCCGCGCGCGGTCAACATGAGGATCGGCAGGCCGCCCAGCGCCGGAATCTCCCTCAGCCGGCGGCACACTTCGAATCCGTTCATGACAGGCAGCATGATATCGAGCACAAGGAGGTGCGGTATCCGAGCCTGCACCAGGGCAAACGCATCGCCGCCATTCGTTGCAGTGTGGACCTCATAGCCGGCCCCTGAAAGCAGGAATTCGAGCGACATGAGAAT
>JBKJPI010000340.1:0-2985 GCA_046595235.1 Burkholderiales bacterium
CCATGAGGCGCGACGAATCGCCTTCACCGCGCCCGATGGACAGCAACAACCTGTTGAAGCATGACGCCTAGTCAACCTGAAGCTTTCGCTCTTTGATTACCTTCGCCCAGCGCACGGACTCTTCGCGAATGGCTTTCTCGAAATCCGCCGGCGCGTTGCCCACGGGCACCATTCCAAGCTGCTCGAAGCGCGTGCGAATATCCGAGCCCTGCAGGACCTTAACGGTGTCCTGATAAATCTTGTCGACCACGGCTTTCGGCGTTCCAACCGGCGCGACGAACCCGAACCACCCGAGGTTCTCGAATCCCGGCAGCGTCTCGGCGACAGCAGGCACGTCCGGAAGCTGGCGTATGCGCTCCTTGCTGGTGACAGCGAGTGCGCGAAGCCTTCCCTGCTGTACGAAGGCAATCGCGGCGGACAGGTTCGGCGTCACCATCTGAATCTGTCCCCCGACGAGATCGGTGAGCGCGGGGGCTTCGCCTTTGTAGGGCACGTGAATGATGTCGATTCCCGCGGTGTAAAGAAAGTTCTCAGCCGCAAGATGCGTCTGCGTCGCCACGCCCGCGGACCCATAAGACATGGTACGCGGTTTGGCTTTCGCGACTGCAATGAAATCCTTCAGTGTCTTCGCCGCGAAGCCCGGGTTGACTGCGACGATCTGCGGACCGCTCGCAACGTTCGTGATCGCGATGAGATCTTTTTCGGGGCTATAGGGAAGCTTCTTGAAAATGTACGGGTTCGCAGTGACGATCGAGCCCGAAGTCATGAGGAGCGTATAACCGTCGGACGGTGCTTTGGCCACGATGTCGGCGCCGATGTTGCCGCCAGCGCCGGCCCTGTTGTCGACAACGACCGTCTGGCCCCACGTTTCAGCGAGCTTTTGCACTACGACCCGCGTCACGATGTCCGTCGCACCGCCCGGCGCGAACGGCACGACCACACGCACAGGCCTCACCGGATATTGAGGTGCTGACCCCGTTGAAGCCGCCTGTGCACCAACAGCCGCCGTTGCACTGAGCACGCACCCCAGAAAAACACGCTTTATCACCTGCATTACTCCTCGTCTGTACGTCGCAAAGTGAAACCCTACTTTGCGCCGATTCGATTTGAACTGAATCGCGGGCGAAGCCCGACGATTCAGCTTGAAACTACTACGAAAAGATCTTGGTCAGAAAGTTTTTACAGTCCTAGGGCATCAGTAGTCAGGCGACGGAGCTCCCGCTGGAGCTTGTCGCGCACGGGCCGATAACTCGCGCGCTTATTCACATTCACGATTTCGTAGGGATCGCGGTCGAGATCGTACAGCTCGTCGAGCTCTCCATTCAAACTGCGGTTCACCCAGTGTATGTACTTGTAGCGCTCGGTGCGAACCGCCTTGTAAGTCATGTTCACGAGCCACGGATAGGCGTTCTCCGCCCAGTATTCGATCAGTATCGATTTTCGCCAAGCCGCTGCGCTTTTGCGCTTGCCGCCTCGAAGCAGCGGCATCACTGACCGGCCTTGCACGTGCTTACCGGCTTTACCGCCGGCAAGCTCGAGCAGCGTCGGCGCGACGTCTTGCAGGAGGACGAGATCGTCGATGTGTGCGCCGGCTTTCGCGAGCTTTGGGTGGCGCACAAGAAACGGGGAACGAATGCCCTCTTCGTACGCGAAGCGCCGCTCCGGTCCGATTCCATGCTCCCCGAAAAAATAGCCGTTGTCGCCGAGGAACACGATGAACGTGTTGTCGAGCTGCCCCGTGCGCTCGAGCGCCTTGAAAAGCATGCCGACGCCTTCGTCGACCGAAGCCATCATCGCTGCGCGAAGCCGGATCTCTTCCTGCTCGCCCGAGTGAATTGCATCGAGAAGCTCGCGTGATTCCGGCGTCTTGCGAAGCTCGATCGCTTCGGCCCAGGCAGGCTTCTGTTTGACCACCTCCTCCGGCGGCAGCATGTTCGGCTTCTTCGGAAATACACAACCTCGGTAGAGATCCTTGTGCCGCTCCGCCGCGACGTAACCGTCCATCTTGAACGTGCCGTCGGCCGCCTGTTCCGCATCCGGATGCACAGCTTTGTGCGCGAACCAGAGCGACCACGGTTTCGCGTGCTTGCGCTCGACGTAATCGACGGCCATCCTGTTCATGATGTCCGTGATATAGCCTTTGCGCTGCACGTATTTGCCCTGCTCGTTCAGACGCGGATCGTTCAGGCGGCCGTGACCGTCGTACGCAACCCAGAAGTCGTAGCCGGGCCGCGGCTTCCCGCTGTTGCCCATGTGCCACTTTCCAATGTGCGCGGTCTCGTAGCCGAGCCGCTGCAGCTCGACGTGATAATTCGGAATGCGGTAACTCGCAAGATCGCGCGCCACGTTATCGATGATTCCATGACGGCTTGCATACTGCCCCGTGAGAATCGAAGCGCGGTTGGGCGAGCAGATGGGTGTGGTGTGAAACGCGCGATCGAACATCGCGCCTTCGCTCGCGATGCGATCGATGTGCGGCGTTTTCATGTACGGGTGGCCGCCGGCGCCGAACTCGTCGAAGCGCAGATCGTCGACCAGGATTACGAGGATGTTCGGTCGCGCAGGCATGTGGCTCCCTTATGCGGCGCTTTGCGCCGTCTCGAATGCGGCTACAGCAGATTCAACGCAAACAAAACGCCTGCAGCGAGCGTCGCTGCAGTTGCTGCAGCGAGCAGGCTCTTCTGCCACTCGCGCCACTGCAGGAACTCGATCGCAAGAAGGCGTAAGCCCCCGGCCATGTGCGCCGCGAGCAGCATGACGAGGACGATTTCGGCTAACTTGACGAGCGGCTGATCGGTCCATCGCAGAAAGGATTCGAGGCGCGCTTCACCTTGCAGTGCCTGTGCGAGCGCCCAGAAGTGGAACGGCAGAAAGAGCGCCAGCGACACCCCCGAAACGCGATGGACGACGAAAGCCCAGTAAGCCGGGTGATTACGCGTGCGGTAGTCGTTTCTCACACGCCGACAACCGCATAAACGGCGCGCA
>JBKJPI010000643.1:0-2930 GCA_046595235.1 Burkholderiales bacterium
CTGACCTTCTCAAGCATCCCCTTGCGCACCAACGGTACGACGACGCGCCGCCTGTAACTGTTGAACAGCGCCGACTGGACGATGACGACAAACGGGATAGCGTCGTGGTTCTTGCCGAGATTGCGGTGAACGTCGAACTGCGCCATCAAAGCGTCGAGTGCTCGTCCGCGAATGAGCCGAACTTATCGTTGAACTTGTTCCACGTGGCGATCGTCGCTCCGACTGCGTTCGCGTGCGCCGTGCGCTTGGCTCGCTCACTTTCAACGAAATCGCTGAGCAACGATTCAACGACACCGGATAAGTTGTCGGTCAGCTCGCGCGCTCGGACGACGAGAGCCTCGTTAAGTGTGAGGTTTACCCGCCGCTTGCGCGGCTCGTGGCTACCGGACATGAGCTGGACACCTCCTATGCGCATTGTATGCGCATCCAGAGCCCGCCGATCCGTGGCCCATCTCTTCGAGCGTTCCCCATGCCGAATCCGGCATCTTCTAATATAATGCTGTATTAAGCATGTATTGAAACTATGCTTAATAGAGCATACACTCACCGTCGTCATGGGCTACCTCATCCAAATACCGAGCCAGCTCTCGAGCCACCTACGCGCACTGCGGAAAGCGAAGAACTTCAGCCAAGCTGAACTTGGCGCTCGCCTCGGCTTGAGCCAGGCCCGTATTGCGCGGATCGAAGGCGACCCGTTGTCGGTCAGCGTGGAACAACTGCTCCGTGTTCTGGCCGCTCTCGGTGCGCGCTTGGAGATCCAGCCGCCGACGGCCGGCAACCCCGCACCCGGCACCGGTGGCGCCACGCCACAGAACAGTGATTCTGCCGGAGGAGACTGGTAAGTGCCGGTCCGCTTACATGTCTGGATGAACGGACTGCACGTCGGAGAGTGGCACCTCCAGGGCCGCGGCACACACGTTTTCCGTTACGACCCGCAGTGGATGCGCTCGTCGATGGCGCGCCCCTTGTCGCTCTCTTTGCCTATCACCGCCGGCCAAAGCGAGCACCGCGGCGATGTTGTCGCCAATTACTTCGAGAATCTGCTGCCCGAAAGCATCAACATTCGCAACCGGCTGAGCACGCGCTTCAAAACGAGGTCCACGGGCGCGTTCGACCTCCTCAACGCAATCGGGCGGGACTGCGTAGGTGCTGTCCAGATACTGCCGGATGAGATGGAACCTGAAGGCTGGAATTGCATAGCGGCCAAGCGGCTTTCGGATGAACAGGTCGAAGCAATTCTGCGAGCGACTACATCAGATAACCCGCTGGGCCAACGAGACAGCTCAACCGAGCACTTCCGAATCTCTATTGCCGGCGCTCAAGAAAAGACAGCATTGCTGCGCTTTGGCGGCGCGTGGTATCGGCCTCACGGCGCCACGCCTACGACCCACATCCTGAAGTTGCCGCTGGGATTGGTCGGCAACATGCGCTACGACCTGAGCGATTCCGTGGAAAACGAATGGCTCTGCGCGCAAATCATTCGTGAACTGGGCTTGCCGATCGCTATTACCGAAATGGCAACGTTCGGCAACCAGAAAACACTCGTGGTGCAGCGCTTTGACAGGCGCTGGCAAGGCATCTCTGAAAGTGACCAGGAGATCGAAGGTTTTAACCCGCCTGAGCACGCATGGATTGCCCGCCTGCCACAGGAAGACTTTTGCCAGGCTTCCGGCACTTCACCCAGACTCAAGTACGAAGCGGACGGTGGCCCATCGATCCCGGCATGCCTCACAGTTCTAGCAGGCAGCGAAAACGCAGACGAGGACCGTGTAACGTTCGTGCTGGCGCAACTTGCGTTCTGGCTGCTGGCCGCAACCGATGGTCACGCGAAGAATTTCTCATTGTTCCACCAGCGCGGCGGCACTTATCGTCTGACGCCGCTATACGACGTGCTGTCGGCTTGGCCGATCATCGGCGAAGGCCCGAATCTGATCTCGGAGCACGACGCGCGACTGGCGATGGGCTTGCACTCAAAAAACACGCATTACAAGCTGCGCGAGATTCGTGTCAGGCATTGGATGAAGCTCGCCCGCGATTCTGGCGTGCCTGACGCGTGGGCCCGCATGATTCAGCTCGTCAGAAACGTGGAACCGGCTCTAGCGCGTGTACAGACGCTGTTACCCGACAACTTTCCTAAAAGCGTTTGGGAGCCTGTTCATGGTGGAATGCGGCGGTATGCGAGCGAATTCTCCAGAGAAATCGATCTGATCAATCAGGACAAACGGACTGTTCAGTAGTCTTTACAACGCAATGCCGCCGGAAACCATGGGTTCGCCTGTCGTAAGTGATGCACCGCGGATTTGCCCTCCGCGCGTCCGCAATTGCATCATCCCTTCCGTACAAGCATGCCCAATTCCCAGTGGAGCATCAGGATGACCTTCGATTACGAGCGCAAAGCGCATAAAGCGAGTGAATTGACAACATTGCTCGAACAATGGCTTCCAAATCACCTGGACGGCAGCAACCGGCTTGCGCTAGCGAGGCAGCTACTCAATGTCTTCGCCGAGATCGCGCCTCCAAAACATGAACACGTCTATGTTGAACTGGTGACGGCTCGGTCTTTCAGCGGCCGTGGGGGCGGCCGCAGCAGTAAGCCCGGCAACATCCAGTTGAATATACGTAGTCTCTTCGAAGCAGTGGCCAATGGGACATTCACCGTTGTCTCAGCGGCGGAGGCGCCATGGGCGCTTCCATTCGCAGCCATCTTGCTTTGGAACAGCGTTTGGAAAGCGGCTCAAGTGGAACTGACGCAAAACGAGGTCGCCATTCTGTGGACCATGTGGGGCATTCGAGATCGGGAGAAGTACGTGGCACATCCGAAACTCCTGGAAGCAGTGAATCAGCACATGGCGAGGCATAGCTTGACGGCGATGTGGCCGGCGTCAACTATTCTGAGCGACCAGCGTCAATTATCCTGACCGGTGCGATCG
>JBKJPI010000657.1:0-22412 GCA_046595235.1 Burkholderiales bacterium
TTCTTGCAAAACATATTCAATCGAACGTCCGCGAACTCGAAGGCGGCCTGAAGCGTGTCCTGGCTTACGCGCGCTTTTCCGGGCAGGAGCTTTCGATCGACCTCTGCCGCGAGGCGCTGCGCGATCTCCTCGCCGTCCACAACCGGCAGATCTCAATCGAGAACATTCAGAAAACGGTCGCCGATTTCTACAAGATAAAAGTCTCCGAGATGTATTCGAAGAAGCGCAGCCGGAACGTCGCTCGGCCCCGGCAGGTGGCTATGGCGCTTGCAAAAGAGCTTACGCAGCTCTCTCTGCCCGATATCGGAGAAGCGTTCGGCGGACGAGATCACACGACTGTTTTGCACGCGTGTCGCAAAATCGCCGACTTGCGAAACGCCAACAGCGAAATCACGCGTGACGTAACTTCATTGCTCAAGGTATTACGCAGTTGAAATGTGCGGGACGAATTGTGGATAAGCCGTCTTTCTGGCACGGATTCGAAAACGTTCCACAATTCATCCCGCCGCTCGAACCCCTGACATACATAACGTCGATCGTCCGCAACACCGTGACTACGTTGTGTTCTTCGGGATGTCCACAGGCTGGCCCGATGCTTATTAGTTACTACTAAGAAGTACTCTTAAAAGAAGTACAACATGAAACTTCTCCAGATCGAACGCGATGCGCTGCTGAAACCGCTGCAGGCCGTAACCGGCATCGTGGAAAAACGTCACACCCTGCCGATCCTGTCCAACGTTTTTCTCGAAAGGACCGAAGATCAGCTGCGTCTGGTCGCCACAGATCTCGAGATCCAGGTCTCGACACGCTGCGATGCGGGCAAAGGCACGGCGGATCAGAATCTCACGGTATCGGCTCGCAAGCTTCAGGACATTCTCCGCTCGCTCCCCGACGGCACCGACGTCACCCTGGACGCGCAGAACAACCGCTTACAGGTCAAAGCCGGGAAAAGTCGCTTCAATTTGCAGACGCTGCCGGCAGCGGATTTTCCGCTGCTTGGCGACGCAGGCGCGCCACTGGCGAAAGTGACACTTGCGCAGAAGGCGCTTCGCGATCTTCTGCTGCTCGTGCAGTTTTCGATGGCCCAGCAGGACATCCGGTATTACCTGAACGGCATGCTCCTCGTGCTGGACGGTGCGGAAATACGGGTCGTCGCAACCGATGGCCACCGGCTGGCCTACGCGAGCGGCGCCGTGGCGGAGCAGCCCGAAAAACGCGAAGTTATCCTTCCCCGCAAAGCTGTGCTCGAGCTCGCCCGCCTTTTATCCGACGCGGATCAGCCCGTCGATATCGAGCTCTATTCGAGTCAGGTCAAATTCCGGTTTGGCGATATCGAGCTCACAACGAAAATCATCGATGGCAAGTTCCCGGACTACACGCGCGTGATACCGGCGAACTATCAGAAGCATATCGCGCTGGATCGCATGCTCCTGCTGCAGTCGCTCCAGCGCGCGGCGATTCTCTCCAATGAAAAATTCAGAGGGGTTCGCTGGATGCTTACGGGGAACAGCTTACGAATTTCATGCACGAATAACGAGCAGGAGGAGGCTCAGGAAGAGCTCGAGATCGACTACACGGGAGAGGCGCTGGACGTCGGTTTCAACATCACATATCTCCTGGATGTACTGAACAACGTTGGAAGCGAAGCAATCGACTGCGCTTTCGGCGATGCCAACAGCAGCATGCTCATCACTTTGCCGGAACGCAGCGATTACCGCTACGTCGTCATGCCGATGCGCATTTAAGGGCCAGGATGACGAAAGACTTCGCACATGAATGATCGAATAGATGACCCGAACGGCGCGGAAGAATACGGCGCGAGCAGCATCAAGGTACTGAAAGGCCTCGACGCGGTCCGTAAGCGGCCGGGCATGTATATCGGGGACACCGCCGACGGCACGGGTCTTCATCACATGGTCTTCGAGGTCGTCGACAACGCAATCGACGAGGCGCTGGCCGGCTGGTGCGACGAGATCACCATCACAATTCACCCGGACAATTCGATCAGCGTCATCGACAACGGCCGCGGCATCCCCACCGAAATCCATCCCGACGACGAGGAGAAGCGCTCCACGGCCGAAGTGGTCATGACCGAACTTCACGCGGGCGGAAAGTTCGACAGCAACTCGTACAAGATCTCCGGGGGATTGCACGGCGTCGGCGTGTCCGTCGTCAACGCGCTTTCGGAGTGGCTGCGGCTCACCATCAAGCGCGATGGCCAGTCGCACGCGATGGAGTTCCGGATGGGTGTGCGCATGGCGCCGCTCAAAGCCGTCGGCAAGAGCGAGCGGCGGGGCACCGAGGTCCATTTCCTGGCCTCGAAGGAAATTTTCGGCAACATCGAATACCACTACGACATCCTAGCGAAACGCCTGCGCGAGCTCTCGTTTCTGAATAACGGCGTGAAAATCAGGCTCGTCGATCAGCGCAGCGGAAAAGAAGAAGACTTCGCGTTCATCGGTGGAATCAAAGGCTTCGTCGAGTACATGAACCGGTCAAAGACGGTCCTGCACCCGACAGCTTTTCACGCGGTGGGTGAAAAGGACGGCATTACGGTTGAAGTTGCGATGCAATGGAACGATTCGTACCAGGAATCGATGCAGTGCTTCACGAATAACATTCCCCAGCGAGACGGCGGCACCCACCTGACAGGCGTTCGCGCCGCCATGACGCGCACCCTCAACCAGTACATCGAAAATACCGAGCTTGCGAAGAAGGCGCGCGTCGAAACGACGGGCGACGACATGAAGGAAGGCCTGACGGCAGTGCTCTCCGTCAAAGTGCCGGAGCCCAAGTTTTCATCGCAGACCAAGGACAAGCTCGTGTCCTCGGAAGTGCGTCCGGTCGTCGAAGAGATCGTCGGTCAGAAGCTGATGGAGTTCATGCTGGAGAGACCGCTCGACGCAAAAATCATCAGCGGAAAGATCATCGAGGCAGCGCGGGCGCGCGAGGCTGCGCGTAAAGCGCGCGATCTTACGCGACGCAAGGGCGTGCTGGATTCATTCGGGCTATCCGGAAAGCTCGCAGACTGCCAGGAGCGCGATCCATCCAAGTGCGAGCTTTACATCGTCGAGGGCGATTCCGCCGGTGGATCGGCGAAGCAGGGAAGAGACCGCAAGTTCCAGGCGATTCTTCCGCTGAAAGGCAAGATCCTGAATGTCGAGCGCGCGCGACTCGACAAGCTGCTGTCATCGCAGGAAATCATCACGCTGATCAGCGTGCTGGGAACCGGCATCGGGAAGGAAGAGTACGCGCCGGACAAGCTGCGTTACCACCGCGTCATCATCATGACGGACGCGGATGTCGATGGCTCGCACATCCGTACGCTGCTGCTCACCTTCTTCTACCGGCAGATGCCCGACCTCATCGAGCGCGGCCACATCTACATCGCCCAGCCGCCGCTTTACAAAGTGAAACACGGCAGGCAGGAGCGTTATCTCAAGGACGAGCACGAGCTGAAGCAATATCTTCTCAAGCTCGCGTTGTCGGAGTCAGAGCTCTACACATCGGCCACAGGGCCGGCGCTATCGCGCGAGGCGTTCGAGGATGTCGCGAAGCAGTATCTGCTTGCCGAGGCCGTCATTGAGCGTGAAAGCCGGTTGATCGACGAAGAGGTGTTGTATGCGTTGCTGAAGCAGTCACCGGATCTCGATGTTTCGAGCCAGGCCGAGGCCGCGCGCAGCGCACGCGAGCTCGCGGCGCATCTGGCCGACAAGAACCTCGCGGTCGAAGCGAAATTCGACGAAAAGCTCGAGCGTTACGTGCTGGCGGTAAACCGCACGCAGCACGGCGTGATGCGCCACAGCTATATAGACAACGACTTCCTTCAAGGCGGCGATTACGCACAGATCAAGAAGACCGCACAGGTGGTCCAGGGGCTTCTCGGAGAGGGTGCCTACGTCAAGCGCGGCGATCAGGTGCGGCCCGTCAGCGACTTCCGCGAAGCGATCGAATGGGTGCTCGGCGAGATTCAGCGCGGCGTGAGCACGCAGCGGTACAAGGGCCTCGGCGAAATGAACCCGGAGCAGCTTTGGGAAACAACCATGGATCCGTCCACCCGCCGTCTTCTGAGGACGCAGATCGATGATGCAATCACGGCGGAAGAAATCTTCGCGACGTTGATGGGTGACCAGGTCGAACCGCGGCGGCACTTCATCGAAACCAACGCACTCGGCGCCCGGAACATCGACGTTTAGGCGGCCTTTTTGGCCGCCTGTCGATGTTGCATCGACCTAATTACGAACGGAGGGAAACCCAAGGTTTCCCTCCGTAACCTTGCCGCAGCAATAAATCTCGCGGACGACGTCCGCAGCTGCGGCACGGATGAGGAACAGAGGCAAACCCAAGGTTTCCCTCCGTAACCTCCCATCCTTCGGTTTTATCAGGAAGCCCTCGCCCTGGCACAGGGGGAGGTTTGGTGAGGGTTGCTTACGGAGCGGTTTTACGCGCGCGCGTTGCTGGGGATTTGGCTTTTGCCACGACGGGCGCCTTTTCTTTCGCAGGCGCCTTTTTCAGCTTCGCTACTGTGGCGGCTTTTTCCTTCGTGACAGGCGGCGCTTTGGTCGGGATCTTGGCGATACGCGGCGCGAACTCGAAGCCGACTTTTCCTTCCGGCCCTTTCACCAGAAAGGCTGAGAACGGCCGCCCTTTCTTCGAGATGAAGCGATGGAGTAGATCGGTTTTACCTTCCTTCAGCAGCTTACGCATCTGCTCGGCTTCGATCGGTCGCTGAAGAATGATCTGACCGCTTCGGAAGTCGCACTCGCGGGCGTTGCCGACAGCGCTCTCGCAGGCGTAAGCCATGCCATGCGCAAACACATTCTTGCCGCACTTGGGACACGGCCCCAGGGATTCCTGGCCGGTGAAGTCGACGGCCTCGCTGTCGCCCTCGCTCTGCTGACCGAAGTCGAATTCGATCTTGAACTCCGACGTGAGCTTTATATTGGCGGCGAATGGTTTGCCAAGCCGGCTGCGAAAGCCCTGCAGCGGACCGATCTGTCCGTTTGTAATCAGCGCTTCAATCTCAGTCGGCTCGAACTGGCGTCCTGAAAGAATGCGCCAGAGCGCAAAGTCGCATTTCTGGCACTGAAACTTCTTGTAATTCTCGCGCACGACGCCGGCGCATTTCGGACATGGCGTGGTGAGCGTCGTATAGTCGCCCGGGACGGTCTCGCTCTCGTGGGCCTTCGCGCGCTCGACCATGTGCCGGGTCATGTCCGCGATGCCTTCCATGAAGTGCTGGCGCGAGAGCTTCCCCTGCTCCATTTCGCGGAGCTTGTGTTCCCACTCACCGGTCAGCTCCGGCGAAATGAGTTCCGGGATTTCGAGGCCGCGTAAAAGCGTCATCAGCGAAAAGGCTTTCGGCGTCGGCTGCAGCTCCCGCTGATTTCTGACGAGGTACTCTTCGGCGATCAATTTTTCGATGATGACAGCGCGGGTCGCGGGCGTGCCGAGCCCGCGTTCTTTCATGGCTTCTCTCAGCTCTTCGTCTTCGACGAGCTTTCCAGCGCCTTCCATTGCCGTGAGCAGGGTCGCTTCAGTAAAGCGCGCCGGTGGTTTGGTCTGGGTCGCGACGATGTTGATCTCGCGTGCCTGTGCTGTCTCCTTGTCACTCACCGGGACGAGGGTCGCCTCGTCGTCCCCCTGCACTTCCTTGCCGTGGACTTCGAGCCAGCCGGTCTGCTTCAGCACTTTGCCGTCGCTGCGGAACGCCTCGCCGGCCACTCGCGTAATGCGGGTCGTAACCTGGTATTCGGCAGCGGGATAGAACACGGAGAGGAACCGCCGCACGACCAGGTCGTAAAGCTTCGATTCGGCCTCGTTGAGGTTTTTCGGCGCGAGACCTGTCGGGATGATCGCGAAGTGGTCCGATATCTTTGCGTTGTTGAAGATGCGCTTGTTGGGCTTCACCCATTTCTGCTTACGGATTTTGGTCGCGAAGGCGGCGTACGGATGCTCTGCAGATTTCTTGCCGCTGCCGCCACCGCCGAGCGTATCCAGCGTCTCGTTCACCGTGTCGATGTAGTCTTCCGGAAGCGCGCGGGAGTCAGTCCGCGGGTAGGTCAGCACCTTGTGCCTTTCATACAGCGCCTGCGCGACTGAAAGCGTCATGCGCGCAGAAAACCCGAAGCGTCCGTTCGCCGCACGCTGCAGGCTCGTAAGGTCGAAAAGAAGCGGCGAGAGCTGCGTCGAAGGTTTGCTCTCCTCGGTAATCTCGCCCGGCTTGCCGTCGCACTTCTCACGCAGGCTAAGCGCGAGCTTTTCATCCCAGATGCGCTCTGCGCGAAGCCCGGTGTCCTCGTCGCGGTCGACCTTCGAGAATTTCTCGTCCAGCCAGCGGCCTGCGTAATCACCGGCAGCCACGGTAAAAACGCCGTGAACTTCCCAGTAATCGCGCGAAACAAAGCGTTTGATCTTCTCTTCGCGCTCCACGAGGATTGCAAGCGTCGGCGTCTGCACGCGACCCACCGGCGTTTTGTGAAAGCCGCCGCTCTTGGAGTTGAACGCAGTCATCGCTCGGGTGCCGTTGATTCCGACAAGCCAGTCGGATTCGGAGCGGCACGTTGCGGCGTCTGCGAGCGGCAGCAGCTCGCCGTCTTCACGCAGCCGCCCAAAACCATCCCGGATTGCGGTCGGCGTCATCGACTGCAGCCACAGGCGCTGGATCGGCTTGGTACTCTTCGCGTGACGCATGATGTAGCGGAAGATGAGCTCGCCCTCGCGGCCTGCGTCGCATGCATTGATGATCGCGCTGACGTCTTTTCGCTTCAGGAGCTTTGTCAGAAGCTTCAGACGGGGTTCGGACTTCTCGATAGGCCGCAGATCGAAATGCGGCGGAATCACCGGCAGGTGTGCAAAAGACCACTTGCCGCGCTTCACTTCGTAGTCGTCTGGCGGAATGAGCTCGAGCAGATGCCCGACTGCGGACGACACGACGTACTCGTCGTTTTCGAAGTAGTCGTCAACGCGTTTGAAGCCGCCTAGAACCCGCGCGATGTCACCGGCAACGGACGGTTTTTCGGCGATGATCAGTGTCTTGGCCATCTAAACCCGGAGTAAGGAAGCGCGCCGTCAAGGATTGCGTGGCGCGCGAAGAAGAGCGGTCAAAAAGAGCGGACGATAATAAGAACAATCACTGAGCAGCGCAAGCAACGACCGAAATGGGCCGCAGATTCAAGCGCTTGAAGCGTCCGGCGTAAAGCAAAGCCGAGCTTTGCTCAGCGCAGCCGTTGGAAACGACCGCCTGGCAGCGCCTCGATACGACCTTCGATTTCCCATCGCGTGAGAAGCTCCGCCACGCAGGAGGGCTCGAGACCCATCCGTGCGGTCAGAGTCTCGAAATCACAAGGATCAAAACCCAGGTGACTGAGAAGAGGATCGGTGTCTTCCAGGTCGGAAGCGGCCGGCGGTTGCTGCACCGACCCGGGCAGCTTCAGCTCCTCGAGTATGTCCGCCGCAGTCTCCGCAAGCTTTGCACCCTGCTTGATAAGCGCGTGACAACCCTTCGTGAGCGGAGAGTGAATCGAGCCTGGCATGGCAAAGACGTCTTTCCCCTGTTCGTTTGCAAGGCGTGCCGTGATGAGCGAGCCGCTCGACAGCGCCGCTTCGACAACGAGGCAGCCGCAGCCAAGGCCGCTGATGATGCGGTTGCGGCGCGGGAAGTTCGATGCAATCGGTGCGGTCCCCAGCGCGAACTCCGAAATGATGCAGCCGTTTTCTGCGAGCGCGTGTGCGAGGTCGCGGTTGCGCGCGGGGTAGACCGTGTCGAGCCCGGTGCCGACGACAGCGATACTCCTGGACGCACCCGCAAGTCCCCCGCGATGCGCGGCCGCGTCGATGCCCGAGGCGAGGCCGCTTACGATTGCAAGCCCCGCATCCGATAACGCGCGCCCGAAGGCCTCGGCGTGAGCGACGCCCTGCTCTGTGGCATTGCGGCTCCCAACAATTGAAAATGCGGGCACGTTCAAAAGCTCGAGGCGACCTTTGGCGTAGAGGAGCGGCGGTGGGTCCGGCGTATCCAGAAGCGCCCGAGGATAGGCAGCATCGCCGAGCGTTACGACATGGTTTGCTGGATCTTCGAGCCAGTCGGAGACCTTCGAAAGCAGCTCCACCGGTGCCGGGGAGAGTACGGCACGCGCCGCGCGGTCTGACGAAGCCGCCGCCAGGTCCGCTCGCTCCGCGCCGAGTATTTCAATCGGGTCGCCGAACGCGACGAGGAGCTGTCTGAAAGCGTCGTGAGTGAGGCCGGGCGCTACGCTTAAAGTAACCCACGCCGTGAGGTCGGCATCGAGCGCCATTGATCCTGCGGGCTGCGTTGAAGCGCTTTCCGGCCTACGGGTTTGCGATGATGTCGGCGACCGAGACGGGCCGCGAGGCCTGCATCACGAGCGCGAACGACGCACGTTCGAATGTACGGAACACGAGGATGAGCCCGTAACGTTCAGCCGGCAGCTGAGCGAAATCGGATTCGAGCACGGGCGGTGCGCTCTTGAACAGCGGGGCATCGCGTCCAGAAAGCTCCGCAGGATAATAAGGAACCCGCTTGTCGTTGCCGCTCGGTCCCTGACGGCCGAAGAGGGGCTCGGTACGTTCGGCGTAGCGGGCGCTGCGCTGATCGCGGAAGAGCGCGAGCACGTGACCGACCTCGAGCCCGTCACGCGTGCCTTTCGAGAGCGTGACAATGGCGAGCGGGCCCGTTTCCCAGAGGCCGCCGTAGGTCGAGACGATGCGGCCCTGCACCGGATTCTGCGGAGCGTGCGGCACGTAGGCGAACACAGGACTGTCCGGCGGGATGGCCACGAGGCGGTCGCCGCGATAGATTTCCTGGGCCGCTTTGGTGATCTCCACGGTGCTGAGCTCACCACGCCGCCGAAGCTCAGCTTCGCCGAGGTATACCGCGATGTAACCGAGCAACTGCTTGTTCTCGGGGTCGATCAAAGGGTCGCCACGACGGAAAATCTGCCAGCGGGTCTCCTGCGTTTTGGAAACCCCGCGCACGTAGGCGACGGCGCCCGGTCCTAATGCAACGCGATCTTCCTGAGTCGCGACGATTTCAGGTGCAGCATTGAGTTCGCTGGCGCTCACCACCATCGGCTTTGACAGGAACGGCTCGATGACGGACGGCGCAATCGTCTGAATCGCGTCGCCGTCGCGCGGCTCGATTCGAACGCGCGGCCCGAATCGTGATTGGTCGACGCGCATTCTGACCTGCCCGCCCGAACGGTCGAGGACAAGGGTGTCGCCGGGGTAAATGCGGTGCGGGTTCCGCAACTGCGACTGGTTCATCCTCCAGAGCTCTGGCCAGCGCCACGGGTCCTTGAGAAAGCGCGTTGCGATGCCCCAAAGCGTGTCCCCGGGAACCACGGTGTAACGATCCGGCGCGTTGGGCTGCAACTCGGGTGAAGACGTCGCCGCAATCCCCGCCAGTGCGAAAGACAGCAGGAAAATCAGCGATATAATTGCTTTTCTCATTGCCTACCCCAGGTTACGCCACACGTGTCTCGCGCCCTTAAGTCGGGCGGGCCGCAATCTGACGTATTGGTTTAAATAATGCATTTAGCTGCTTAAACTGGCAAGTTTTTTATGGCTTTGCTACCCATTTTGCACTATCCCGATCCCCGCCTGCACACTATCGCCGCACCGGTGAGGGTCGTGGACGACCGTATCCGTAAGCTGATCAGCGATATGGCGGAGACGATGTACGCCGCGCCGGGCGTCGGGCTCGCGGCGACTCAGGTCGACGTGCACGAACGGCTGCTGATCATCGACATTTCGGACGCGCACGATGGCCTCCTGGCCTTCGTAAATCCCGAAATCGTCGAGCGCAGCGGTGAAGTCGAGACTGAGGAGGGCTGCCTTTCGGTTCCCGGCATTTTCGACGAGGTGACGCGCGCCGAGCGGGTCACTGTGCGTGCGCTGAACCGCCACGGCGAGCCGTTCACCATGAAGGCCGATGGGCTCCTCGCAGTATGTATACAGCACGAAATCGATCACCTCGACGGCAAGGTCTTCGTCGAATATCTGTCGCGCCTCAAGCAGACCCGGATTGCGGCGAAAATGAAGAAGCAGCAACGCGCGGCAATGTAGCCGCCGCCGCGGCTTCGCGCCGCGGCCGCTCGCCCCCTGAGCTGCAACCGTCCTTATGAAACTCGTATTTGCCGGGACGCCGGAATTTGCGGCCGCCGCGCTCGACGCCTTGCACGCAGCCGGTCACGAGATTGCGCTCGTCCTTACTCAGCCCGACCGACCGGCAGGTCGCGGACTCAAGCTTCTCGCGTCCGCCGTCAAGCGCCGCGCGGAGGCGCTCAATCTGCCCGTCGCGCAGCCCCAGAATCTGAAAGACGGCGCAACGCTCGCACTGCTAGCGGCCACCGCCGCTGACGTCATGATCGTTGCCGCATACGGCCTTATCCTGCCGCGCGCGGTGCTCGATCTGCCGAAGCGCGGCTGCCTCAACATTCACGCCTCGCTGTTGCCGCGCTGGCGCGGCGCGGCGCCGATCCAGCGCGCACTGCTCGCCGGCGATTCGGAGACAGGCATCTCGATCATGCAGATGGACGAAGGCCTCGACACGGGCCCGGTGCTGATGCGTGAAGCAGTAACGATCATGGCCGACGATACTGCCCACACGCTGCATGACCGCCTCGCACGCGTTGGTGCGCGCGCAATAGTGAGCGCCCTCGTACGGCCATGTACGGTGGAGCCGCAGGAACCTGCGCTTGCCACCTATGCCGCGAAGATCGACAAGCGGGAGGCGCGCGTTGACTGGCATGACAATGCAGAAGCGATTGCACGGCAAGTGCGCGCGTTCAATCCGGCGCCCGGTGCGAGCAGCGCTTTCGGCGGGGTGCCGCTCAAGATCTGGACGGCTTCGGTCGAGCCGGGCTACGCAGGCGCGCCGCGAACGGTGTTGAGCGCGAGCCGGGACGGGATCACTGTCGCATGCGGAGACGGCGCGCTCCGGATCACCGAGCTGCAGCGTGCTGGCGGCAAACGCGTCACTGCAGCGGCCTTTCTTCAGGGCGCTCCGGTGAAGGCCGGCGAAAGCTTCGGCGCATGAGCCCGGACGCGTGCGTCATACGTTTCTCGCGCCATCAACGGGTGCGCGGCGTGCGCAATGGTTGAGCTGCAGCGGCTGGCTGCAGACATCGTCGCGCACGTACTCGGCGGTCGCAGCCTCGACGCAGAGTTGCGCGCAGCGCAGGTAAGCGAAGCTGAGCTTTCGCAGCAGGACCGCGGCGCCCTCCAGGACATGTCTTTCGGGACGCTGCGTTTTCTGGGCGAGATCGATGCCCTGATCGCACTGCTCCTCGTGCGGCCGCTGAAAGACGAAGCGCTGCGCCACTTGCTGCGGGTCGCGCTGTATCAGCTGACGCATACGCGTGCCGCGCCGCACGCTATCGTGGATCATGCGGTTCGCGCGTGCATCGCGATCGGCCAACCGGGCGCCAAAGGCCTGGTGAACGCGGTGCTGCGCAATTTTCTGCGGAGGAGAGACGAGCTGATCGTGGCGGCACACGCCGATGACCTCGGCCGTTACTCGCATCCGCAGTGGTGGATCGACAAGCTGCGCGTGCAGTACCCGCAACATTACGGACAGATGCTCGCCAGCGCCAACGGTCACCCGCCGCTCACGCTGCGCATCAACGCGCAGCGGACCAGCGTCGCTGCGTATCTCGAACGTCTTCAGGCGGACGGTATCGACGCGCGTGCCGTTGGGGAAACCACAGTCATCATCGAGCGGCCCATGCCGGTTTCACGGTTGCCCGGCTTTGCCGAAGGCTGGGTCTCCGTGCAGGACGCCGCGGCGCAATATGCCGCGGTCGCCCTGGATGCCCGAGACGGGATGCGCGTCCTCGACGCGTGCGCGGCGCCTGGAGGCAAGACGGCCCATATCCTCGAAGGTGCAACGGTAGACCTTCTCGCGCTCGACAACGATTCTGCGCGTCTGGCGCGCATCGGCTCGAACCTCGTGCGGCTGGGGCTCGATGCAAAGCTCGTGTGCGGAGACGCCGAGAACCCCGCCGCGTGGTGGGATGGCGAACCGTACGCCCGCGTTCTCGCCGACGTTCCGTGCTCGGCTTCAGGGGTCGTTCGAAGGCATCCCGATATCAAATGGCTGCGGCGTGAGCGTGACATCCCGGCATTCGCGGAAAGGCAGCGCGCGATCCTGGCCGCGCTTTGGCGGTTGCTCGGGACTGGTGGTAAATTGCTGTACGTGACGTGCTCGGTATTTCAAGAAGAAAACGAAGCGCAGATCGAACGCTTCATCGAAGGCCACGCCGACGCACAACGCCTCACCCTCCGCGAACCGCATACGAACGCACACATGCTCGCGGGACAGATTCTGCCGGACGATAACCATGACGGGTTCTTCTACGCGCTGCTGCAGAAGATTTGATCTGCTGGGCGTGATCGTCGCGGTGTGGCTCGCGCTCGCCGCCGGCGCGGTATGCGCACAGGGCATCGATGTCAGGCGCCCCGTCATCACCATCGCCGAAGACCACGTTCTTCTGCAGGCGCAATTCGATATTGCGCTGACGCCGACGCTCGAAGAAGTCCTGAACAAGGGCGTTCCACTCTATTTTCTGCTCGAGTTCGAGCTGATCAGGCCGCGTTGGTACTGGTTGAACGAGCGCGTGCTGAATTTTCAGCAGGAATACCGGCTGGCCTATAACGCGCTCACCCGCCAGTACCGGCTCGGCGTCGGCAATCTTCACCAGAACTTCCCGACCCTTGTCGAGGCCCTGGATGTCATGAGCCGAGTGCGACGCCGGATCGACACGGAGCCGCCAATAGCGCGCCGCGATACCTATAACGCCGGCATGCGCTTCAGGCTCGATACGTCCCAGCTGCCGAAGCCGTTTCAGCTGAACGCGATCATCGGGCGTGAGTGGAACGTCGGTTCCGACTGGTATCGCTGGACGGTGACGCCATGAACGTAAAACGCGCGGCGTTGAGCGCAGGGCCGATCAGGGCGCCGGTGTGGCTGCGGTACGTGCTCGTGGTGTTCATGGTGCTGGCCGCCGTGACCCTTTTTCTGCTCGCGACGGCCGCAGCGAACACCACGCTCTTCGCCGAGCACTACCCGCTGTTGCTCATACTCAACGGCGCAATTGCGCTCGTGCTCGCGGGCCTCGTCGGTTATCAGCTTTATATCCTGCGGCGCAAGCTTCGCTCGCGTGTTTTCGGTTCGAAGCTCACGCTGCGACTCGTCGTGATGTTCGCCCTTGTCGGTATTCTGCCGGGCGCGCTGATTTATGGCGTGTCGGTCCAGTTCCTCGCGAAAAGCATCGAGTCGTGGTTCGAAGTGCGGATCGACAAGGCGCTTGAAGGCGGACTCAATCTCGGTCGCAACGCGCTCGACAGCATGTTGAAGGATCTCAACCTCAAGGCGGACGCCATGGCGCTGTCGCTGTCGGTGCGTCCGGCATCGGAGCAGGCGCGCATGCTGAACGGCCTTCGCGAGCAGGCAGGCGTCGAGCAGATCTCGCTCTTCACACAACGCGGACGGCTGATCGCCATGGCCGGCAACGAGCGCTCAGGCATCTCGCCCGAAGCCCCCGCGTCAGCGGCACTTCGCAAGCTTCGCCTGCAGCAGTCGTACGCCACGATCGAAGCCGTCGGAGACCGGGGGCTCTATCTGCGAGTGCTCGCACCCGTAAACGTCACTGCGCTCTCTGAAGAATCGCGCGCGCTGCAGCTCATGCAGCCGGTCCCTGAAGAGCTCGCTCGTGACGCCGAGATCGTGCAGGCTGGTTATCGCGAGTATCAGGAGCTCCTGCTTTCGCGGCGCGGGCTGAAGCGTCTGTATGGCATCACCCTGACGCTCGCCCTTCTGCTCGCCCTCCTGTCCGCACTGGCGGCCTCGTTCCTCCTGTCCGAACGGCTTTCGGCGCCGCTTAACGTCCTTGTCGAAGGTACGCGTGCCGTTGCGCAGGGCGACTTCAGCCAGCGCGTCGCGCATCCGTCGAAAGACGAGCTGGGCATGCTCACGCGTTCTTTCAACAGCATGACACTTCAGCTCGCCGATGCGCGCGCCGAAGGCCAGCGCAAGGAAACCGAGCTCGCACACGCGAAAGCGCACCTCGAAAGCATTCTCGCGAATCTTTCAGCGGGTGTCCTTGCGTTCGATGACGCACTGCGCCTGCGGTCGGCGAACCGCAGTGCGCACGAAGTACTCGGCATCGACTGTGCGCCGCTCGTCGGGCATGAGCTCGGTGCATGGGACGCACTCGACCCGTCGCTCGCGCCGCTTTCGCAGGTGATTCGCGCAGCATTCACTTCCCCGGAGCGCAAGGAGTGGGAGCAGCAGGTCGAGCGCGTAGCGAACGACGGCACGCAGGTCTTGCTGCTGCGTGGCGCGCCGCTGCCCGCCGGCGCCGACACCGGCTACGTTGTCGTGTTCGACGACGTTACGGATCTTCTCCAGGCGCAGCGAGATGCGGCATGGGCCGAGGTCGCGCGGCGACTGGCGCACGAGATCAAGAACCCGCTAACGCCGATACAGCTATCGGCGGAGCGCGTGGAGCTGAAGCTTGCGCCGAAGCTCGCGCCGCTCGATGCGGCAATGCTCACCCGCTCGACGCGGACGATCGTGAACCAGGTCGATGCGCTGAAGCGCATGGTCGACGCGTTCAGCCTGTATGCGCGCACGCCGGCACCGGCGATGCAGGAAGTCGACATGAACGGGCTGGTACGCGATGTGCTGACACTGTATGAGTCCCTCGGGTCGACCATGGAGGTGACGCTTGCCGACGGGCTTCCGACCGTGGTCGGCGACGCGACGCAGCTGCGGCAGGTGGTGCACAACCTTCTCCAGAATGCGCAGGACGCGCTCATCGAGACCAGCGGGCGGCGTATTCTCGTCTCGACTGAAAAGCACGGCGACGCGGTGCGGTTCAGTATTACCGACAACGGCACGGGGTTCCCTGAAAACCTGATGAAGCGGGCCTTCGAGCCTTACGTGACCACCAAACCCAAAGGCACCGGGCTCGGGCTCGTCATCGTGAAAAAAATCGTGGACGAGCATCGCGGCGAAGTTGCAATCGCGAACGTCGCGCCGCGCGGTGCACGCGTTACGATCACGCTGCCGAGCGCTTCCGCCTATCGCGCAGCGAGCAAGTCTGCTGCATGATTGAAGGTACACTCCATCCATGCAACAGATCCTCGTAGTCGACGACGAAGTCGGCATACGTGAGCTGCTCTCCGAGATCCTCTCGGAAGAAGGCTATCAGGTGAACCTCGCGCAAAACGCGAGTGACGCGCGCGCGTGCCGCGCACGTGCACGTCCCGATCTCGTCCTGCTCGACATCTGGATGCCGGACACCGACGGCATCACGCTGCTCAAGGAGTGGGCAAGTGCAGGACTCCTGACGATGCCGGTCGTCATGATGTCCGGACACGGCACGATCGATACCGCGGTGCAGGCGACACGCATTGGCGCCTATGACTTTCTCGAAAAACCGATTGCGCTGCAGAAGCTGCTTTCGACTGTCGGACGCGCGCTGAAGCACGGCGGCGAACAGCCCCAGGCAAGTCTTTCACTCGCAGCGCTCGGACGGGCGCCGCTCGTCGTTGATCTCAAGCAGCGCCTCGAGCGCGTCGCGAATCTGCGAACGCCGGTTCTCCTCGTCGCGGAGCCGGGTTGCGGCATCGAGCTTTGCGCGCGTTTCCTGCACACGCGAAACACCCCCTGGGTCGCACCTGAAGCGAACACCCTGCTCGCGGAAGCGCCGCTCGATCTTCTGAATCAGGCGCGGGAAGGCACCTTGTTTCTGCGTGAAGTGGCCGAGCTCTCGCGCATGGAGCAGAAAGGGTTGCTCCTGCTTTTGTCGAAGCTCGATCGCTACAATGCCCGGCTGATCGCAGGCTCCACGCGGCAGCTGGCCGAGCTGGTCTCGCTCGGCACCTTCGACGCTCGCCTGTATGCTTCGCTTTCGGGCACGGCGATTCGCGTTCCGAGCCTTCGCGAGCATCGTGAAGACGTCCCGGACGTAGCCAACCTCGTTCTGTCCCAGATGATCGAAGCGAAAGAGGTTCCGCAGCGCGAGTTCGCCACCGCCGCCCTCAATGCCCTGCGTAATTACGAATGGCCGGGCAACCTGCTGCAGCTGCAGACGACGGTACGAACCCTGGCGCAGACCGCGCTGACCGAGCAGATCACGCTCGAAGACGTCGACCGGGCGCTGCCTCAGCCGGTGAATGCCCGACAGCTTGCGCAGGACCTTCCCTTCGATCTGCCGCTGCGGGACGCCCGCGATGCGTTCGAGCGTGTTTACTTCGAGTATCACATCGGGAAGGAAGGCGGGAACATCAGCCGGGTTGCCGACACAGTCGGCCTGGAGCGCACACATCTTTACCGGAAGTTGAAGCAGCTCGGCATCAAGGTGAGTCGCCGGGGCGACGAATAGGCTTCGTCGCAAAGTGAAAACCTACTAAGGATCTTCGTCGAAAAGTGAAAACCTACTTTGCGCCGGAACTGCCAAATTTGAACTGAATCGCGGGCCAAGCCCGCCGATTCGAGCTTGACACTGCTACGAGACACCGACCGGTCTGCCTACCACTGTTTCTTCGTCGCTCTTTCGGCACGAAGGCGCCCGGCCGCCCGAAGCCTTTGCTAACTTTAAACGGCGCAAAGTAGATGTGCACTTTGCGGCGAGAGGTTTTCCGGCCGAAAGTAGGTTTTCACTTTCGGACGTAAGCTTATAATCTCGGTTTCCCGCCCCACCCCCACTCCTTTGAGGTCATGAGCTCACGTCTCGAACTCGCGAACGCTATTCGCGCGCTCGCCATGGACGCGGTCCAGCAGGCGAATTCCGGGCACCCCGGAATGCCGATGGGAATGGCCGACATCGCCGAAGTGCTCTGGAACGGGCACCTGCGCCACAACCCTGCGAACCCGCTGTGGCCGAACCGCGACCGCTTCATCATATCGAACGGTCACGGCTCGATGCTTCTCTATTCGCTCCTGCATCTTTCCGGTTACGACTTGCCGCTCGATGAGCTCAGGCGCTTTCGCCAGCTGCACTCGAAGACGCCGGGGCATCCCGAGCTGGGATTCACGCCCGGCGTCGAAACGACGACGGGCCCGCTGGGCCAGGGCCTCGCGAACGCGATCGGAATGGCCATCGCCGAGCGGGCGCTCGCGGCCGAATTCAATAGCGATGGACACGATCTCGTCGATCACCGCACCTACGTCTTTCTGGGCGACGGTTGCCTCATGGAAGGCGTCTCTCACGAAGCGTGTTCGCTCGCCGGCACCCTCGGCCTCTCGAAGCTGATAGCTTTCTGGGACGACAACGGGATTTCGATCGACTCCGAAAAAGCGAAGATGGAGCAGTGGTTCACGGACGACACGCCGAAGCGGTTTGAAGCGTACGGCTGGAACGTGATCGCAGGCGTCAACGGCCACGAGCCTGCTGCGATCGATGCCGCAGTTCAGCGCGCCAAGGCCGAGTCCTCGCGGCCAACGCTTATCTGCTGCAAGACCGTGATTGGGAAGGGGGCGCCGAAGAAAGCAAATACGGGTGCTGCCCACGGCGCACCGCTGGGTGCCGAAGAGATCCGCGCAACGCGCGAGAACATCGGCTGGAAGCACGCCGCATTCGAAATTCCGGAAGCGATCTACTCCGGGTGGGACGCGCGCGCGCGCGGTGCAAAGCTCGAGGCTGCGTGGCGCACGAAGCTCGATGCGTTCACGAAGCAGCAACCTGAGCGTGCGCGCGAATTCACGCGCCGCACAGCGAGCACGCTTCCGCCCGACTGGCGAAGCCGCAGCAGAGAAATGCTGGCTGCGGTCAACGAGAAGGCCGAAACGATTGCCACTCGCAAAGCGTCTCAGAACGCACTCGAAGCGCTCGGTCCCGAGTTACCGGAGCTGATGGGCGGGTCTGCGGATCTTGCCGGCTCCAATCTGACCCTGTGGTCCGGATCGAAAGGCATCGCGCGCGACGGCGGCAACTATATCTATTACGGCGTGCGCGAGTTCGGCATGGCCGCGATCGCGAACGGCATATCGCTGCATGGCGGTTTCATTCCGTATTGCGCGACGTTTCTCACTTTTTCGGACTACGCACGCAACGCGCTTCGCATGGCCGCGCTGATGAAGCAGCGCGTCATCTTCGTGTTCACTCACGATTCGATCGGCCTGGGAGAAGACGGCCCCACCCACCAGCCCGTCGAGCACGCGGCCACCCTGAGGCTGATTCCGAACATGGACGTATGGCGCCCATGCGACACTGCTGAATCAATGGCCGCATGGATCCGCGCCGTCGAGCGCACGGACGGTCCGAGCAGCCTCCTGTTCACCCGCCAGAACGTCCCGTTCATGAAGCGAACGGCGGCGCAGCTCGAGGCCATATCGCGCGGCGGCTACGTTCTTTCCGATGTGGAGGGCGTACCGCGGGCGGTAATCATCGCCACCGGGTCTGAAGTGCAGCTTGCGATGGACGCCCAGAAATTGCTTGCGTCGCGGGATATCAAGGTGCGCGTGGTATCGATGCCGTCGACGACCGTGTTCGACCGGCAGGATGCGGCGTACCGGGCCGCGGTGCTCCCGCGCGGCGTTCCGCGCGTGGCCGTGGAAGCCGGCGTCACCGACGTCTGGCGGAAGTACGTCGGTCTCGAGGGCGCAGTCGTCGGCCTCGATCGTTATGGAGAGTCCGCACCCGCAGGTGAGCTCTTCGAATACTTCGGATTCACCGCCGAGAACGTAGCTAAAACCGTCAGCGAAATCATCTAGAGCCGGTGCAGGCTTTAGTCATTCAGGAGAAGTGAGATGGCCATCAAGGTTGCGATCAACGGCTACGGCCGCATCGGGCGAAACATCCTCCGCGCACATTACGAAAGCGGCAAGAAACACGGCATCGAGATCGTCGCAATCAACGATCTGGGCAATGCGGACACGAACGCCCACCTCACGCGCTACGACACGGTGCACGGCAAGTTTCCGGGAACCGTGAAGGTCGAAGGCGACACGATGATCGTGAACGGCGACCGCATCAAGGTGCTCGCGCAGCGCAATCCGGCAGAGCTGCCGTGGGCATCTCTCGGCGTCGACGTGGTGTTCGAGTGCACGGGCTTTTTCACGACCAAGGAAAAAGCATCGGCGCATCTGAAAGGCGGTGCGAAGAAAGTCATCATCTCCGCGCCGGGCGGGAAGGATGTCGATGCAACGGTCGTATTCGGCGTCAACGAGAAAATACTCAAGGCGAGCCACACCGTCATTTCAAACGCGTCGTGCACGACCAACTGTCTTGCACCGCTGGCGAAAGCGCTGCATGAGAAGATTGGCATCGTTCAGGGCCTGATGACCACGATTCACTCATATACCAATGATCAGGTATTGACCGATGTCTATCACGAGGATCTACGCCGCGCGCGCGCCGCTGCGCTCAACATGATTCCGACCAAGACCGGCGCGGCAGCCGCTGTGGGCCTGGTGTTGCCGGAGCTCAATGGCAAGCTCGACGGTTTCTCCGTGCGCGTGCCGACGGCCAACGTCTCGCTCGTGGACCTTACCTTTACCGCAGGCCGCGCCACGACGGTCGAAGAAGTGAATGCAATCCTCAAGTCCGCGGCGGAAGGATCGCTCAAAGGCATCCTCGAGTACACGGAAGACCCGATCGTGTCGAGCGACCTCAATCACAACCCGGCGTCCAGTATCGTCGATGCGACGCTGACCAAAGTGGTCAGCGGCGTCCTCGTAAAGGCTCTCGCGTGGTACGACAACGAATGGGGGTTCAGTAACCGGATGCTGGATACGACCGTGGCACTGATGAACGCCGAATAAGCGCGCGCGCCGTGCCGATTCTCAAGATGTCCGAGCTCGACCTCGCCGACAAGCGGGTGCTCATCCGCGAAGACTTCAACGTGCCGATGAAAGACGGCTGCATCGCGGACGACACGCGGATTCGTGCGGCGCTGCCCGGCATCCGGCGGGCGCTCGAGCAGCGTGCGCGCCTCATGCTCGTGTCGCATCTGGGGCGGCCGAAGGAAGGCGTGTACGACGAGAAGGAGTCGCTTGCGCCGGTGGCCGAGCACCTCTCGACCCTGCTTGGCATCGAAGTGCCGCTCAAGCGTGACTGGACAGAAGGTGTCGACGTGGAGCCGGGTCGCGCGGTCCTCCTCGAAAATTGCCGCTTCAACGTCGGCGAAAAGAAGAACGACGAAGCGCTCTCGAAGAAGATGGCGGCCTTGTGTGATGTTTACGTGAACGATGCCTTTGGCACGGCGCACCGCGCAGAAGCCACGACGCACGGCATCGCCAGATTCGCGAAGGTCGCGTGCGCGGGGCCGTTGATGGTCGGAGAAATCGACGCCCTGACGCGCGCGCTCGAAAAACCGGCGCGCCCGCTCGTGGCGATCGTCGGCGGCTCCAAAGTGTCCACGAAGGTCACGATCCTCGCGGCGCTTGCCGAGAAGGTCGATCAGCTCATCGTCGGTGGCGGTATCGCGAACACGTTCCTTCTCGCAGACGGCAAACCGATCGGGAAGTCGCTTGCGGAGCCGGAGCTCCTCGAAGAAACGCGCAGGATCGGCGACATACTCAAAGCCAAGGGCGGCGCGGTGCCGATTCCCGAAGATGTGGTGTGCGCGAAAGAATTTGCTGCCGGCGCGCGCGCGGAAACGAAGGCGAGCACGGATGTCGCAGCGGACGATCTCATCCTCGACATCGGACCGAAAAGCGCCCAGGCGCTCGCGGCCTCGCTCAAGAATGCAGGAACGATCGTGTGGAACGGCCCGGTCGGCGTTTTCGAATTCGAAGCATTTGGTAACGGGACGAAGACGATTGCCGAGGCAATTGCTGCGTCGGACGCATTTTCCATCGCAGGCGGTGGCGACACCCTCGCTGCGGTCGCGAAGTACGGCGTCGCCGATCGAATCTCGTACATTTCTACAGGAGGCGGCGCTTTCCTCGAATTCCTCGAGGGGAAGAAGCTTCCCGCAATCGAAATACTGGAACAAAGGGCAGCCGCGAAATGATGCAACGTCGCACGAAAATTGTTGCGACCCTCGGGCCTGCGTCGACTGACGCAAAAACGCTCGAGCGGATGATTGCGGCAGGGCTCGACGTCGTCCGCATGAACTTTTCGCACGGCACTGCCGACGAGCATCGCCAGCGGGTCGAGCTCGTCAGAAGTCTCGCGATGAAAGCCGGACGCGCCGTCGGGGTGCTCGTCGATCTACAGGGCCCGAAGATTCGCATCGGTAAGTTCGAGGAAGGGCGCATCACCCTGTACGGCGGCGAGCGTTTCGTGCTCGATGCGGATCAGGACCTGGGAAATGTGGACGGCGTCGGGCTCGATTACAAGGACCTGCCGAAGGACGTGCGCGCAGGCGACACGCTTCTCCTGGACGACGGACGCATCGTCCTCGGGGTATCCAGTGTGAAGGGCTCGCGCATCACCACGCTGGTGGAGCAGGGCGGCATCCTCAGCAACAACAAAGGCATCAACCGACGCGGCGGTGGACTGACCGCGCCGGCGCTCACTGAGAAAGATATGCGAGATATCCAGACGGCCGCCGAGCTCAAGGCCGATTTTCTGGGCATATCGTTTCCGCGGTCGGGCGATGACATCCGATGGGCGCGCGACCTCATGCGTAAGGCAGGCGGCACGAGCCTCATCGTTGCGAAGATAGAGCGCGCGGAAGCGATCACCGCCCTCGAAGAAATTCTCGACGCATCGGACGCGATCATGGTGGCCCGCGGCGACCTGGCGGTGGAGGTCGGCGACGCCGTCGTTCCCGCGCTTCAGAAGCGCATGATCCGCCTCGCGCGCGAAAAGAATCGCGCGGTCATCACGGCGACGCAGATGATGGAGTCGATGATCAGCAACCCGATTCCGACGCGCGCGGAAGTCTCCGACGTCGCCAATGCGGTGCTCGACGGCACGGACGCGGTGATGCTCTCTGCAGAGACCGCTACCGGGCAGTTCCCGGTTGAAACCGTCGCGGCGATGGCGCGCGTTTGCATCGAAGCGGAAAAAGAGGACGTGCTCTCGGTCGAGCGCCGGCGCGAAGGTCCGCCCACCGAAGGCGAAGAAGCAATCGCGCGCGCCGCGATGTTCACCGCGAACAGCCTCGACATCAAAGCCATTGCTGCGATGACGCAGAGCGGAAAGACCGTTCTTCTGATGTCGCGCATGGCGACAAAGGTGCCTATCTACGCAATGAGCTCGGTCACGGAAACGCGCCGCCGGGTGTCGCTCTTCCGCGGCGTATACCCGGTCAAATTCAAGGGCGCGCGTGACCCGGAGAAGGCGCTGAACATGGCTGAAGACGAGCTTCTCAAGCGCGGCGCCGTGCAGATCGGCGACTACATGTTGCTAACTATCGGTGAGCCCTTCGGCAAGGCCGGCGGCACCAACACGATGAAAATTGTGAAAGTCGGAGAGCACCGCCAGGCGTAA
>JBKJPI010000662.1:0-7104 GCA_046595235.1 Burkholderiales bacterium
CTCCTCGGTTGATTGCTGCACCAGGGACTGCACGGTCCAACGCCTGGTTTCACATGCCGCGTTACTTCACATCACTCCTGCGGTACCGATCACGCCTTACGATAGCCGTCACTCTCCGCTGATCGACGCCGGCACCCATCCGCGCTGCGCCCGCGCGCCTGCATCGCTGATCACCTCGACGACCGCGGGGCGCCCGGCCGCGAGCGCCTTCTCCATCGCCGGTCTGATATCTGCGGGCTTCTCTACGCGAAAGCCGACACAGCCCATTGAATCGGCCACCTTGGCGAGATTGACCGAGCGCTCGTAAGCCACGTTCTCCAGCACGCCGCCTGAGTAATTCGTGTTGACGATCATGACGACGTTCAGCTTCGCGCGTGCAGCCGTCTCGAGCTCTGCGAGGTGGTAGTAAAAGCCCGCATCGCCGACGAAACCGATCACGGGCTTGTCAGGCATCGCCGCCTTGGCACCGATCGTTGCGGGAAAACCCCAGCCCAGAGACCCGCCGCATCGCAGATATGTCTGCCCTTCTTTCATGCGTGTCATTTGCGCGGTCCACATCGCCGCATGAAAGGTATCGACGACGAGCGTCGCATTCGATGGCATCCACTCTTCGAGCTCCATGCAGATGCGTTCGGGCCGGATCGGAGTGGCCTCCGAGGTGCGCAGAGGATCGCTCTCGGCCCAGTAATCCGCGACATAGCTGCGCGCCTGCTCCACCCATTCCGCGCGGCGGCCCGGCTCACCGCCGGCGCCGTCGATGAGCTGCTGCACGGTGACCCTGGCATCGCCGCAGAGCGAGACGACGTTCGGGTAGTTGCGCCCGAGCTCCTCGGGATTGATGTCGAGCTGGATTGCCGGCGTTCCAAGCTTCGGGATCTGCCAGCCGTTGGTGACCTGGCCGCCTGAATGGCTGCCGATAAAAAAGACGAGATCGGCCGCACCCACCGCTTTGTTTGCACACCAGCGCGAATAGCTGCCCGGCACCCCGACGTTGAGCGGATGGCTGTCGGGAATGATTGCTTTCGCATGCAGACTCGTCGCAACCGGGATCGACAGCATCTCCGCAAGCTTGATGATTTCCGCGCCGGCGCCCGATGCCGCCGCGCCGCCGCCGACGACAATGATCGGCTTTGCAGCTTTCGCAAGCGCGGCGAGCGCAGCTTTCACCGCGGACGGCTCAGCCGCGGGCCTGAACGCAGGATACTGACGGAAGCGTTCTTCGAACGTGAGGTCGAAGTCGCCTTCCGCGTCCAGCATCTGCCCTGCGTTTCCACGCAGCTCGAGGTGAACCGGGCCGGGCGTTCCCGTCGTCGCGGTGCGGAAGGCCTGCCGCAGGAGGTCGGGGAAGCGATCGACGCTGTCGACCGAGTAGTTGGCCTTCGTGACGGCGTCCCATGCGTGGAAATCTTCTGCGTTCTGATACGCGTGACGATAGCGCGGCATATCGTTCTGGCCGCCATTGATCGCAATCACCGGTGAGCTCGCCATATGTGCATCGCGAACACCCGCCAGCAGATTGGTCGACCCGATGTCCTGCGCGAGGCACACGCCGGGTTTGCGCGATGCGCGCGCATACGCGTCCGCCATATACGCCGCCGCTTTCTCTCCGTGCGTCACCACGCGCTTGACGCCCACCGTGTCCATCTCCTTCATCGCGCCGCCGACGATCGAGTTCACGTAGAAGAGGTGAGACACGCCATAACCGCGCATCGCTTCTGCAAAATACCGGTTACCGGTCATGCGTGGCATTAGAAGTTTTTCCTTGAGCGAACACTATTGGAAAACGTCGTTGCGTTTTTCACCGATGCTAGCACTGATGCAACGACCGGCAAACTATGCGACGAATCATGTTATAGAAAGAGCAGGAGAAGAGGATCACGCATTGACCCGCATCGCATCGACGCTCGCACCTTTGCGGCACCGCGACTTCAGGCGTCTGTGGACGGGCACTTTTTTCGCCACTGCCGGACAATGGATTCAGCAGGCAACCCTCGGATGGGTCGTCTACGAGATCACGCGCTCGCCGAGTGTGCTCGGCGCCGTGCTCGGCGTGCGCGCGATACCGATGTTTGTCCTCGCACCGATCAGCGGCTACATCGCCGACCGCTACGACAAACGCCGGGCGCTCGCGGCGAGCCAGTTCCTCATGGTTGTCATCTCCCTTGCGCTGTCGCTTGCGCTCGCGTTCGACGCCGTCGAAGTCTGGCATCTATACGCGTTCTCGCTGCTGTCAGGTGTGGGCGCGGTGTTCGATCGCACGCTCCGCAACACCCTTGTCTTCTCGAGCGTGCCTCGAGAGATCGTCGCCAACGCAGTCGCCTTGAACAGCATCGCATTCAGCGTAACGCGCGCCGTCGGTCCGGGCGTTGCGGGGTTTCTCATCGCCTCAGTGGGTGCCGCCTGGAATTTTGGCATTCAGGGTTTGCTATATCTCGGGGTGTGCTTTGCCGTGCTCTCGGTCTCCGCGCCGATACAGCCGCTCGTTGCAAAACCGCGCGGATCGCCCTGGGGCGACATGAAGGAAGGCATTCGCTTCGCGGCCACCGACCCCGTCGCGCGTGTCACGTTCGTGTTGGGACTCGTACCGCCGCTCCTGCTGATCCCGGTGTTCGCCGCGCTGATGCCGATTTTCGCAGCGGACATCTTTCACGCGGGCCCGAAGGGACTCGGCCTCATGCTTTCGGCGGTCGGCGTCGGCGGCATCGTTGGCGGCGTTTTAGCGGCATGGACCACGCGATACGACCGGACGGGGCTCGTGCAGACGCTCGCGCTGGTGGTGTTCGGTGCATCGCTCATCTGCTTTGCCCTTTCGCCGAAGATCGAATTTGCGCTGGTGTGGCTCGCGCTTGCCGGCATCGCAGAGATGATCCACTTCACGATTCACGTGACGACGCTGCAGATGTGCGCACCCGAGCATATGCGCGGGCGGATGGCGAGCCTGCTGCCGATGTTCCCGGCGTTCATCTCCGTGGGCTCGCTCCTGGCGGGATTGCTTGCGGACCTGCTGCCGGTCGAGCTCGTCGCGATCATCCTCGTCGTCATCGCGCTGGCTGTCGTAATGACAGCGTGGGTACGGTCCCAGGCGCTGCGCGACGTCACGCTCTCAGGACTCATAGGTGGTGAAAAACCGTGATTTCAGACTTTCACAAGCCGGCTGCGGACGTCTTCGAAGCCGCAACGACACGCCGCTCGATACGCGCTTACACGCCACAGCCGATTACAAAGGAAACCCTGCGCGAGATCGTCGCCGCCGGTCGCCATGCGCCAAGCGGAAGCAACATACAGCCGTGGCGCGCCTACGTGCTCACGGGCGCTACGCTGAAGCGCCTGGGTGACGCGATCACGCACGCGTTCATGACGGATGAGCCTGGGCATCACCGCGATTACGACTACTATACCGATCCCATCGAGGAACCTTACCTGGCACGCCGGAGGCAATGTGGATGGGGCCTTTACGGCACGCTTGGAATCGGCCGCGGCGAGCACGAAAGATCGAAAGCGTATCGCGCACGCAACTACAGCTTCTTCGGCGCACCCGCCGGGCTCGTCTTCACCATCGACCGCAACCTCGAGAAAGGAAGCTGGCTCGACTACGGCATGTTCCTCCAGACGCTCATGCTCGCGGCACGCGCACGCGGCCTGCACACCTGCGCCGAAGCCTCGATCGCGAGCTATCCGGCGATCGTCCGCCGCGAGCTCAATATCACCGAAGGCAACACCGTCATCTGCGGTATGGCCATGGGCTACGCCGACCCCGGAGACATCATCAACACATTCCAGCCACCGCGGATGGGCGTGGAAGACTTCGCGGTCTTCCTCGACTGAAAAGCCACCAGACGGATGCCTAAGGGCGCATTCGCACATGCAATAATTCGCCTCCGTGCCTCACATCAACTTAAGTTAAGGAGCGTCCCATGAGTCAGTTCCGAAACGCATCGAGGCGCATGTTGGCTTTGATGTTGGCTTTAGCCGCGACGACAGCGCTCGGCGCCTATCCCGAGCGGCCGATCCGGCTCATCATCTCCTCCGCTGCGGGCGGATCGCCGGACGTCGTAACGCGCATCCTCGCCGCAGAGCTCACGAAGCAGATGGGCCAGACGATCATCATCGACAATCGGCCCGGCGGCGCACAGACGATCGGGACCGAAATGGTGGTACGCGCCACGCCCGACGGTTACACCATCGGCTACGCGAATGTCGTGACCCTCGCGATCAACAAGTCGCTGCTGCCGAAACAACCTTATGACCCGGACAAGGATCTCGTTCTGGTGGGCCAGTTTCTCTCGACCTACAACATGCTTTGCCTCACGAATTCGCTGCCGGTAAAAAGCGTGAAGGAGCTCGTGGATTACGCGCGTAAAAATCCCGGAAAGCTTCTCAACGCATCCGGCGGCAACGGCACCACCGGCCATCTCGGCGGCGAGCTTTTCAAGATCATGACGGGGACGCAGATCGTGCACGTGCCTTACAAGGGCAGCCCGCAGGGCATCACCGACCTCATCGGGGGACAGGTGCAGCTGATGTTCGACAACCTCACGTCCATATCGCCGCACGTGCGGTCGGGCAAATTGCGCGGAATCGGGGTGAGCAACCTCAAGCGCTCGCCGATCTTTCCGGACATTCCGACGATCGCCGAGACCGTGCCGGGTTATGAGACGACCGCGTGGGGCGGGATTGTCGTGCCGGTCGGCACGCCGCGTCCGATCGTGCAGAAGTTGAACACGGAGATCAACAAGGCGCTGCAGTCGCCCCTGTTAAAGGAGCGCTACGCTGCGATCGAAGCCGAGCCCGTCGGCGGCACGGCGGAACAATTCGCGGCGTTCGTGAAGAAAGAAACCGTGAAGTGGGCCGACGTCGTCAAGAAGTCCGGCGCCAAACTGGATTAGCGAACATGGACAAACAACACTTCGACCTCATTGTTCGCGGCGGCACCGTCATCGACGGTACCAAAGCAGCGCGCTACCGTGCCGATGTCGGCGTGCGCGATGGCGTCATCGCGCAGATCGGTTTGCTCGATGCCGCGAGCGCCGACGCTGACATCGACGCGTCCGGACTCATCGTCGCGCCGGGCTTCATCGACGCCCACACGCATGACGACCGGGTGCTGCTGTCAGATCGCGACGTCGTGCCGAAAGTCAGCCAGGGCGTCACCACCGTGATTACCGGCAACTGCGGCATCAGCCTTGCGCACTCGCCGGTGCCGCAGGGCGCTCCAACCCCGCCCCTCGATCTCCTCGACGCTGACGGCGGCTGGTTCAGATTTCAGAGCTTCCGGGCGTACCGCGAGGAGCTCGAAGCGCGGCCCGCAGCCATCAACGCCGCCTGTCTCGTGGGACATACGACTTTCCGTGTTGCGACGATGGATCGGCTCGACCGGGTCGCAACCGCCGCCGAGATGAAAAAAATGCGCGAGATGGCGCACGAATCACTCTCCGCCGGTGCGATCGGCATTTCCACTGGCACCGCGTTTCCGCCAGCCGCGTGCGCGACCACCGAAGAAATCATCGAGGTATGCCGCCCCATTGCCGAGCTTGGCGGTCTGTACGTCACGCACATGCGAAACGAAGACGACGACATCGTCGAATCGATGGAGGAGACGTTTGCAATCGGGCGCGCGTTGAGCTCACCGGTCGTCATCTCGCATCACAAGTGCGTCGGCACCCGCAATCACGGCCGCTCACCTGAAACCCTCAAGCTGATCGAAGAGAAATGCCGCAGCCAGCAGGTCGCGCTCGACTGCTATCCCTACATCGCCTCGTCCACTGTTCTGCGCTACGACCGCCTGGAACAGTCATCGCGCGTCATCATCACATGGTCCAAGCCGCATCCCGAGTTCTCGGGGGTCGACCTCGACGAAGTTGCACGGCGTCTTGCGATGTCGAAGGCCGATGCCGTCGAGGCGATCAAACCGGCCGGCGCAATCTACTTCATGCTCGACGAGAAGGACGTGCAGCGAATACTCAAATTCGACGACACGATGATCGGCTCCGACGGTCTTCCGCACGACGCCAAGCCGCACCCGCGGCTGTGGGGCACCTTCCCGCGCGTGCTGGGGCACTACTCGCGTGACCTCAAGCTTTTTCCGCTCGAAACGGCGGTCTACAAGATGACCGGGCTCACCGCGGCCAAATTCGGGCTCGCGGATCGCGGCGTACTGCGGCAAGGCGCGCACGCCGATATCACGCTCTTCGATGCCGACACCGTCATCGACACCGCCGACTTCAAGGATTCAGCGCGTCCGGCAACCGGCATCGATACTGTGATCGTGAATGGCGTTACGATCTGGCGCGATGGCAAAGCCACGGGCGCGCGACCGGGGCGCGTCCTGACACGCGGGTAGCCCGCTGAATATTCGCACGGCGCGGCGCCCGCATGCGCACACTCCTGATTGTCTATCACACCATGACCGGCGGCTCGCAGCAGATGGCCGAGGCCGCTGCTCGCGGCGCCTCGGAGCACGAAGTCGCCGTGCGGCGCCTGTCGGCACGTGACGCAGGCGCCGAAGACCTGCTGACCGCCGACGGCTACATCTTCATAACGCCGGAGAACCTTGCGGCCATGTCAGGCGTGATGAAAGATTTCTTCGATCGAACCTACTATGCCGTGCTCGAGCGCATCATCGGAAGGCCTTACGCCACCCTCGTGTGCGCCGGCAGCGACGGTGAGAACGCGGTGCGTCAGATCGCCCGCATATGCACGGGCTGGCGGCTGAAAGCCGTCAGCGAGGCTGTGATCGTGTGCACGCATGCGCAGACGCCGGAGAAGATCCTCGCACCGAAGACGATTGGCGTGGAAGACCTGAAACGCTGCGAAGAGATCGGAGCAGCGCTCGCCGCAGGGATCGCGCTGGGGATTTTCTGAGACGACTATGCAATGATCGAGCGGATCATCTGACAGCGCACACCATGCCCGCGTGTGCGGGCACCGATGTTGAGAACGCCGTTATCGCGCATCGCGCATCCGAAAAAGCCGAGCGCTGAGGCTGCGAGCGTGACTACTCCGCTTCGATGGTCGCCGTCATCGCGAGTAACAACAATCGTCGAGCCTCACTCGACCTTGACGTTCGCATTTTTGATGACCGCAGCCCAGCGCGTGGTTTCGTCA
>JBKJPI010000169.1:0-7601 GCA_046595235.1 Burkholderiales bacterium
AAACCCGGATGCTCGCTGTCCGGATGAGCGAGTCGGACCGGGCCGTGGCAATGACGGCGATGCGTAACGGGATGATGATCGTCGACGCGCTCGCCTGGATGGCACGCGCCATTGGGCACATCGGGGACGTTCTAGGCGCGAAGCCGCGCCTGGCGCGCTGAGAACGCCGCCCCTTCAGTGTCGCTCGGCTCGCGCTTCAGCGAGAGCCTTGTGAATGACGCTGCTCCGTTGCGCACTGCTGGCGCGCGACTTCGCCGATCACCATGATTGCCGGACTGCCGATGTCGTTCGTCGCGATGTCTGCCGACATACGGTGAAGTAAAGTTCGAATCTGCCGCTCGCGCGGCAGTGACGCATTCTCGACGATCAGCACCGGCGTTGACGCCGCGAAGCCCGCATCCAGCATCGCGCGCTCGACCGCGGTGCATCGTGCGACGCCCATATACACAACCAGCGTCATACGCGTCTTAGCGAGCGCTGCCCAGTCGGGCTCGTTCGCGCCTGTGGCATGGGCTGTGACGAACACGACACCCTGCGCCATGTCCCGATGGGTGAGCGGTACGCCCGCCGAGCTCGCGGCGGCGAGTCCGGATGTGATGCCGTTCACCACTTCCCATTCGATGCCGGCGCGCCCGAGCGCGTCCGCTTCCTCGCCCCCGCGCCCGAAGATGAGCGGGTCACCGCCTTTGAGGCGGACGACGATGCGTCCAGCCTTTGCTTCCGCGATCATCAGCCGTTCGATGAATTCCTGCGGTGTGGATTTGCAGCCCCCGCGCTTTCCCACCCTAACTACGCGCGCGCCTTCGCGCACATGAACGAGAATTGCACGGTTTACCAGATCGTCCACCAGTACGATGTCGGCAGTGTTCAGGACTCGCAGCGCCTTGAGCGTAAGTAGCTCCGGGTCACCCGGTCCTGCACCGACCAGCCAGACTTTGCCGGTCATATTGCAGGCGCCGGCGAGAGCGCAGCGACGGCGCGCCGGCAGCATTCGACCTGATGAGCAATCGCGGCGGGGACGGGCACACTGCCGGCAAGGACCGAATCGATCCAGCGCGCGGTCGCTTTTGCTTCACGGTCAGGCAGCGCTTCGGGCGCGTCTGCAGCGCCCTGATCTTGCCTCCACGTCTGCACAATGCCGCCGAAAGCCCACTCCAGAGCAGGTTCGCGCCGGGGGTGCGCAACGGCTTCGCCTTCAGCGCCGCGCAGAAGCAACGCCGCGGTGTCGTGCGTCGTGAAGAACTCGCGCATTCGAACCAGGTACTCGGGGTGCGTAACGCTGACGATGCGAACTGCCGCACCCGCGAAAGGCTGAAGCATCTTCACGAGCGTGTGCGCCGAATTGCGAACGCCGAGTTCGCGCCGCAGCGCGAGCACAGCCGCTAACCTGGGTGCGAGTGAGTCGATCGGCAGGAACGACACGCCCACTGTAGCGAGCTGGTGGCGGGCTTCCCCCGCGGAGATCGCCGGCGCAATGCCAAGGGCTGCAAAGACTTCGCGGGTCGTGACACGCCCGGGATCATCGGTGACGCCGTGAACGAGCGCCGGGATGCCTTCGCGCGCAAGCAGGAGTGCCAGCAGCGGCACGAGATTCGGCAGTTTCCTGGCGCCGTTGTACGAGGGAATGACGACCGGAACGGCGTGTGTAGATGGAGGCTGCAGATGCGCATAGCTCGCCTCACTGGCCGCGGCGAAGCCTGCGAGCTCTTCGAGCGACTCGCCCTTAACGCGCAGCGCAATGAGGATGCCGCCAAGCTGGAGATCGGCAACGTCGCCTTCGAGCATTGCCGCAAAAAGTATCCGCGCGTCTTCGCGCGACAGATCGCCCGCGTGTTTTCCGCGGCCGATATTCTTGATGAAGCGCGTGAGCGTGGCGTTATCCATGCCTGGATTGTCCCTCATCGCGACTTGAGCAGGGGTGAGGGGCATGATGCTCGCGCGCGCACTCATGGCCTATGCCGCCGCTTTTGCCGACGCGATCAGCTGTTTGAGCTCCGGCACACATGAGCCGCATTCGGTTCCACACCTGAGCGCCCCTTGCATTGCTGCAAGGTCGCGAGTACCGGGCGCGTCGGCGCCGAGAAACGCGCTGATCTCGCGCTCGCTCACATTGTGGCAACTGCAGACGATACGGCCGCGCGGCGCGCCGCTTTTGAGCGCAGGTGAGAGCAGTATCGATCCCAGGTTAGTTACCGCTTGCTGTCCGTCAAAAAGCTCGCGAAGCCAGGGCTCGGCCGCGACATCACCGGCAAGTCTCACCGCTTCGATGCGACCGTCCTGCACGCGCACCCGGCGGCCGATGCCGCGGCGCGCATCGTCGTAAGCCAGCGTGCTGTAATGATCGAGCCCGAAGAGTGCGTCGATCGCGGCGATGAGCTGTGGAGCCGCCGCCGACTCGGACGCGCTTCGAAACAGCACGCCTTCGCGGGTCTGCCCGACGAGAACGCACGTCGCATATGGAAAGCTTTCAAAGTACCCGCGCGCAGCCTCGGCGAGCGCGAGTACGTTACCGTCTGCTGCGTAAGCGAAGGCTGCCAGACGCCACGGCAGCGCTGCCTTATCGATCCGCACTGCGCAGTGCTTGAGCTCGGGCTGGCGCGAGATCGGATCGAGCGTGGGCAGTGTCACTGCGTTCACGCCGTGCGCCCCGGCGCCGCCGAGATGCGTGCTGCCCCAGTGCATCGGCAGGAAAGCATGACCGGGACGCACGTCTTCGCCCGCCTCGACGGCCAGCGTCACTGCGCCGCGCGCTGAAGTAACGGTGACCAGATCACCCGGGGCAATCGATCGGCGCCCGAGGTCGGCGGCATTCATGGTGACCCGCGGCTCTGGCGCGTTTCCAAAGAGCCGTGCCGCACGACCGGTGCGGCTCATGCCGTGCCACTGGTCACGCAGTCGGCCGGTGATGAGTCTGAACGGACGCCGCGCGCTCACTTCCTCTGCGACCGGTTTATAGCCGGCGCTTGAAAACTTCGCGCGGCCGTTGTCGGTCGCGAAAACGCCATCAGCGTACAGGCGCTTGCGCCCTTGCACTGCTCCGCGGGGAAAGGGCCACTGCTGCGGCCCAAGCGTCTGCAGGACAGGATACGAGAGCCCGCTCATGTCGAGGTCGCGCCCCGACGTCGTCGCGCAGAACTCGTCGAAGATACGTTCCGGCGTTTGATACGGAAATAGCGTCGACACACCCGGCCGCAACCGTGCCTCGAGCTTTCGCGCGAAGGCGGTCACGATGTCCCAGTCGTGCCGTGCCTCACCGGGCGGCGCGACCGCGGCACGCACGCGCGTCACGCGACGTTCCGAGTTCGTGACGGTGCCGCTCTTCTCACCCCACGTCGTCGCCGGCAGAAGCACGTCGGCGTAAGGCACCGTCTCGGTGGTTGCGAATGCCTCCTGCAGCACCACCAGCTCCGCGCGCTCGAGCGCTTTGCGCACCAGCGCCTGATCAGGCAGCGATTGCGCGGGGTTCGTGCAGGCGATCCACAGCAGCCTGATCTCGCCCGTGCGCACCGCTTCGAACATTTCCACTGCTGTTTTGCCGCGTGATTCTGGCAGCGACGGCACGCGCCACAGACGGGCCATCTCCTCGCGATCGCGCGCGTTCGAAGGATCACGGTGGCCGGGCAGGAGGTTGGCCATGGTGCCGGTTTCACGCCCGCCCATTGCATTGGGCTGTCCCGTCAGGCTGAAAGGGCCCGCGCCGGGCTTGCCGATCTGTCCCGTCGCAAGATGAAGGTTGATAAGCGCTGCGTTTTTCTCCGTTCCGTGCGAGGACTGATTGAGGCCCATGCAATAAAGCGAAAGCGCCGCGCCTGCCTCGCCGAACCAGCGCGCCGCAGTCGCGATCTGCTCTGCCGGTATGCCGCACAGGGTTGCGACGGCCTGAGGCGTGTACTCGCCCACCGTCTCCTTCAGCGCATCGAAACCTTCGGTGTGTGCGTCGATGAAGCGATGATCGATGCGGCCGTCCCAGATCAGAAGATGCAGAAGGCCGTTGAAAAGCGCGACGTCTGTGCCGGGCTCAATCGCAAGATGGAGATCGGCGGCGTTCGCGGTCGCTGTGCGGCGCGGGTCGATGACGATAATCTTCATGTCGGGCCGTCGCGCCTTTGCGTCTTCGATGCGTCGAAAGAGCACCGGGTGCGCCCAGGCGGTGTTGGAGCCGGCGATGAGAAGACAATCCGCAAGCTCGATGTCCTCGTAGCATGCCGGCGGCGCGTCGGCTCCGAGCGTCGTCTTGTAACCGGCTACTGCGCTCGACATGCACAGACGCGAGTTCGAATCGATGTTATTGGTGCCGACGAGCGCGCGCGCAAGCTTGTTGAAGGCGAAGTAGTCTTCGGTGAGCAGCTGCCCGGAGACATAGAAGCCGACGGCGTCAGGCCCGTGCTGCTCTATCGTGTCCGCGTAGCGGTCCGCGAGGTATTCGAGCGCATCGTTCCACTCGAGGCGCTGTCGCGGCTGCGTGCGCGTGCAGCGCGCTTCCGGATAGAGCGCACGCCCGGTAAGCCCCGTGGTGAGGTGCAGCGCCTGGCCTTTGGAGCAGAGGCGGCCGTGATTCGCGGGGTGGTCAGGGTCGCCGCGAACGCCGGTGATGCAGCCATCTTCGGTATCGATCAGAACTCCGCAACCGACGCCGCAGTAGCAGCATGTCGATCTAGTGGGCACTCTCAGCTCCCTCATCCCTCACCCTTCTCCAGAGGGGAGAAGGGAAACATAGGCCTCCCCTCGCCCTGTGGGAGAGGGGTCGGGGGTGAGGGTTCACCGCGCTGATGCGAAAATTATGGATGGCCATCCAATTTCACCGGCAGGTCGACGTGCACCGCGCCATCCTCGACCCGTACGGCAAAGCTCTGGACCTGGCCTTTGTCGGGCGCGACCGCACAGCCCGACGCGAGATCGACACACGTGTTGTGGAGCGGGCATGCGACGCGCTCGCCGAAGACGATGCCTTGTGACAACGGGCCGCCGCGATGCGGGCACTGATCTGCGAGCGCAAACAGCTTGTCGTCGGCGGTGCGAAACACGGCAACGTTCGCTTCCCCTTTGCGCCGGATCACGCGCGCGCCGAGCTGGGGGATGTCGTCCAGGGTGCAGATTCGGATCCATTGATTGGCTGGCTTCCCCTCACCCCGACCCTCTCCCCGATTCGGGGCGAGGGCGGGTTCAGCTGAGATTTCCCGACCCTGCGGGGCCGCGCCGGTTCCCCTCTCCCCGTGCGCGGGGAGAGGGGTAGGGTGAGGGGCAGCGGTCACTACGCAATCTCCTTCACGGGCTCGATCGGTATGAACTCGCTGCGCTCTGCGCCGCGCGCGCGATCGACCCAGGGATCCGGCTCGTCCTTGAGCGCAAAGAGCAGCCGCTCGTGCAGTGCTTTGCGCCCGCCGGCGTCTTCGAGCACGCGCTTCCTGATGTAGTCGAGGCCCACGCGACTCAGGAAGTGAACTGTGCGCTCGAGATACCAGCCTTCTTCGCGATAGAGCTGCAGGAAAGCACCGGAGTATTCCTGGACCTCTTCGTGTGTCTTCACCTTCACGAAAAATTGTGCGACTTCCGTTTTGATGCCACCGTTGCCGCCGACGTATATTTCCCAGCCTGATTCCACTCCGATCACGCCGACGTCCTTGATGCCCGACTCGGCGCAGTTGCGCGGGCAACCGGATACCGCGAGCTTTACCTTATGCGGGGCGTACATGCGCCACAGTGCGCGCTCGAGCTCCTGGCCCATACGGGTCGAATCCTGCACGCCAAAGCGGCACCATTCGGATCCCACGCACGTCTTGACCGTGCGCAGAGCTTTTGCGTACGCGTGTCCCGAAGGCATGTCGAGATCGCGCCACACCGCAGGCAAGTCCTCTTTCTTCACACCGAGGAGGTCTATACGCTGCCCGCCCGTCACCTTGACGGTCGGGATCTCATATTTGTCGACGACATCTGCGATGCGCCGCAGCTCGGACGAATTCGTGACGCCGCCCCACATGCGGGGGACCACCGAAAACGTCCCGTCCTTCTGGATGTTCGCGTGAGCGCGCTCGTTGATGAAGCGCGACTGCGGATCGTCCTGAGCCTCGCCCGGCCATGTTGAGAGGAGGTAGTAGTTGAGCGCCGGCCGGCATGTGGCACATCCGTTCGGCGTGCGCCAGGCGAGCAGCCGCATCGCATCCGAGGTCGTGAGCGGCTTCTGATCCCGTATTGCCTGTCTGGCCTGCGCGTGCGTCTGATCCGTGCAGCCGCACATCGGTTTCGTCTTCGGCGCCGCTGAATAATCCGCGCCTGCGACCGTGACGAGCAGCTGCTCGACGAGTCCGGTGCACGATCCGCATGAGCTCGAAGCCTTGGTGTGCTTCCGTACATCGTCCAGCGTGTAAAGTTTCTGCTCGCGGATGGCTTTTACTATCGCGCCTTTGCAAACGCCGTTGCAACCGCAAACTTCCATGTCGTCTGCCATCGAAGCGGCGCGGCTCTGTCCAAGATGTCCCGTGTCGCCGAGGTTCGCTTCACCGAACATCAATCGATCGCGCACGTCGGACACGCTGCGTCCGTCACGCAGCAGCTTGAAGTAGTACGCGCCGTCGACGGTGTCGCCGTAAAGTACTGCGCCCACGAGCTTCTCGTCTCTCAGCACGAGCTTCTTGTAAACGCCTGCAACCGGATCGGACAGCGTGATGTGCTCCGTGCCTTCGCCGCCGACGAAATCTCCGGCCGAGAAAAGATCGATGCCGGTAACCTTGAGCTTGGTCGATGTCACGGAGCCCTGGTAGCGGCCGATGCCGAAGGTGGCGAGATGGTTCGCGCAGACCTTTGCCATTTCGAAGAGCGGCGCGACAAGGCCGTACGCGATGCCGCGATGATTAACGCATTCGCCGACCGCGTAGATGCGCGGATCGTATGTCTGCATCGTGTCGCTCACCACGACGCCGCGGCTGCAATGAAGCCCCGCTTTTTCAGCGAGCTCGGCATTCGGGCGCACGCCGACCGCCATGACGACGAGATCGGCCGGGATGACTTCGCCATCTTTGAAACGCACGGCGCCGACCCGCCCGGATTCGCCTGCCACGATTTCCGCAGTCTGCTTCGGCAGCAGGAACTTGAGCCCGCGCTCTTCGAGTGAATTCTGCAGGAGCTTCGCAGCCGTGCGATCCAGCTGGCGCTCCATGAGGCAGTCGAGAAGATGGACGACTGTCACGTCCATGCCGCGTGCGCGCAGCCCGTTCGCAGCCTCGAGCCCGAGCAGTCCACCGCCAATGACGACTGCGTGTTTTGAAACCTTTGCCGCTTCGATCATCGCTTCCGTATCGGCGATGTCGCGGTACGTGAGCACGCCTTCGAGCGTGTTCCCGGGGATCGGCAGGATTACCGGATTCGAGCCTGTCGCGAGGAGCAGACGGTCGTAAGGCGCCTCCGTGCCGTCATCGGCCACGACGACTCTGCGGACCCGGTCGAGCGCCGCCACCTTTTTGCCGGCGTGCAGGACGATCCCATTCTCTGCATACCATTCGCGCGTGTTGAGCACGATCTCGTCGAGCGTCTGTTCGCCCGCGAGCACGGGTGACAGGAGGATGCGGTTGTAGTTGGGATGGGGCTCGGCGCCGAAGACCGTGATG
>JBKJPI010000327.1:0-7762 GCA_046595235.1 Burkholderiales bacterium
TTCCCCGGCGCAATCGCCGAATCACTCGCTGCCAGCGGCGGACAGCTGCGCGTGGCCGTCGAATCAGAACGCGTCGCCGGAGCAGTCACCGAACAGACCCCACTCTGGCTCCCACGCGCGCACCTCCGTCAGACCTACCTCCGCGAAGACGGCACCACAGCCCCCGACCCTCGCGCGCCAGCCGGCTTCACCATGCAGCGCATCGTTCCCTCCGAACCAGAGCTCGCAAAACAGCTCCGCCACCAGAAAGGCTTCAACCGCTTCGTCTCACCCTGGATCGTCGCATTGGCAGATCCACGCGCCTCGAACGATTACGCCTGGCCCTCCGGAACCACGCCGCAGCAGAGACGTGAGGCGGGCTGTTTCAACTGCGAGCGCCCCGCGCAACTTGTAGGTGCGAGCGCCGCTCCGTTCCACGAGTTTTACTCAACGGGTCGCTCCATTGCGATCCGGCCTGACGCAGACTTCGGCGGGACTCGCTACTCGCATCTCGCACAGGCGAAGCGCCTCGAGACGCGCGTAGTCAGCATTCCTGCGGACATGGTGCGCGAGCCGAAAGTGCTCGTCGCCGCGCAGCATCCTCCCGTCGCCGATGGCTTGCTGCAGGAAACTACATACCTTCACAGCGGTGAGCTCGAGTCGTCGACCATCGACCTCGACGCCGGCGGAAGAGCGGGATGGAACGTCGTCATCGATCGCACCTACCGCTCACGCACTCTGGCCGGTTCACCATTCGGCGCAGGATGGGACTCCTCGATCTTCCGCCGTCTCCGCGCGCTGCCGAACGGCGACGTCGAATACCGCGACGGCGCGGGAGAGGTCTGGACTTTCAAGCTGCAGGGCGCCACATACATCGCGCCGCAGGGTCTCTTCCTGAAGCTGACGCGCTCCGCGCGCGGATGGAATGTTGTGAATCAGACACTGCAGATCATCGTTTTCAACGAGCTTGGTCAGCTCGTGAGCGAGAGCGACGAGTTTTATGATCCGACCGTCGCCGGTTCCGGCAATCTCGTGCGTTACACATACGACAAGCAAGGGCAGCTCGCGCGAATTGTCGATCCAACCGGCCGCACCACGACCGTCCGTTACCGCGATGGGCTGGTGGAGGAGATCGAGGACTGGCGCGGTCGCGCCGTCAACTACATCTATAACCGCGCCCGGCTCGCTGAAGTGCGTTTGCCGGACGTGCCGAATGCGAGCGGCGAGCGGCCCGTAATCCGCTACGCGTACGAGACCGCGGGCAGTTCATTCAACGAGCAGCTTGCGGTCGCAACCAACCTCGAATCGATCACTGATCCAGGCGCAGGATCACAGCGCGTGAGAATCTCGTATGACACGAACGATCGTGTCAGCGGTCAGCAATGGCCGGCGGGGGAGACCGCGGCATTCACCTACACCTCCGCGACACAAACCGAAGTGCGCGACGTGCTTGGTCAGGTGCGCAAGTACACGCTCGCGCTCAGCAGTGCGAGCGACCCGCTCGCTCGTGCGCAGGTTACGGAAATGCGTGAGGTGGGCGTGCCAGTATTCGCAGGTACCACCTTCGGGCAGCTGCCGGTGACACTTGCTTCGGGTGCGCCGGCGGTCACTGCCACCGATCGGGTCCGCACCCTCAGCTTCGCTGAGGGCACCTTACGCACCGCAGCAGTCGATGGCGTGCGCAGGACGACTGTCGCGTATACGCCAGCTTCCGGCGCGCCCGGTTTAGTCGCGCGGTCGTCGACCGTGGCGCCAATGGCGGCCGGCACAACACCGATCACGCGCAGCTTTCATTACCAGCCGGGCAGCGGCGTGTTTCTCGACGCCATCGACGCGAACGGCAAGCGCATCAACAGCCCTCAGGCACATCGCTACGCTCGAACCACATCTGCACTCAACAGCGCGATCAATGAGCAGGAAGTGTTCAACCCGACGGGCCAGCTCACGGAGATGAAATCGAGCGGCGGCACTGACACCGCCAGCGCTGGCGCACGCACGAAGGTAGAGTACTTCTCCGACGCCGACTCCATGCTTCATCGACGCGGGATGGTGAGGCTCGTCCGCAACGGCAACGACGGCGATCCGGGGGCCCTCGAGACGAGATACGAATACCCTGACGCCGACACCACGGTGGAGAGCGACGCGCGCGGTGTGGAAACCAAGACTACCTACGACAGCTGGCGCCGTCCTGTTCGCATCGAGGTGAGAAAGCCGGGCGATCCGCTCGTGATCGACGAAAAATTCTTTTACGACGCAACGGGACGCCTCGTCCGCACTGAGCAGCGCAAGGGTAGTGAGACTGTCAGTACGACCCACGCCTACGATGTTGTGGGCCGCCGCACTTTGACCGCACGCACTGGTGTTGCCGTCGCCGGTGGGAGCGTCACTACCTCAGCGAGCTATGACATTGCCAACCGGAAAATCGTCACCACGCATGCCGGAGGTGCTACGACAACCGTCGAACTCGATACGCTGGGACGCACTGTGCGAAGGCTGACCAATACCGGAGTGACTGCAGGCGCGAGCCCGATCGAGGAGCGCTACGCCTACGACATCGATGGCAATCGCGTCTACGCGACCGACATGCTCACGGCGACGGCGGTGGCATTCGATGCTCATGGCCGTGCCATCGCCACGAAGGACATCACGGGAACGGTTTCAACGACTGATCACGACGAGTGGAACCGCGCCAGAAGCTCGAAGAGTGTCGACGCCAGTGGAACGACTCTCGCGGAGGCGGTTTATGAGTTCACCGACGCCGGCAAGCTGAAAGAAGTGAGAACCGCGGTCGACGCCGGCCTTGAGCGAAAGTCGACCTTCGCCTGGGACGGTGCCGGAAGAACCACGTCGGTCGCGACAAATGGTCGCGCGGAGAAAACGCGTTTCGACATGGCTGGGCGGCTGTTGCGCATGGAGGCAGGGTCAGGCGATCTAGGCGGGTTGTCGGAGATCTTCTCGAAGACCGACGTCATCGCGCATGCCGGTGCGCTGCCGGAGAAGACCGCGACGACGGAACGGAGTGGCACCACAGTCACAACGCAACTCTCACACGACACCACTGGAAACGTAAAGTCGCAGCAGATTGGATCCCTGGCGTGGAAGCAGGAATTCGATCAGCGGAGTAATGTAACGAAAGCCTCGATGCCAGGCCGTGCGCCTGCGCAATACGAGACCGACTCGCGCGGCGCAGTGAAAAGCGAGACTCTCCCGGATGGCGCAGTGAATCAGTTCGCCCATCTTCCAAACGGCGCACAGTCGGGCTACACCGATCCAACCAGCGAAGTCACCAGTACACAGACAGATCTGATCGGGCGGCCGCTGACACGGACCTACCCTGATGGAACGACTGAAACCGTAGAATGGGACGGCACGGCGGTGAAGAGTGTCACCGATCGGCAGGGGCGTAAGCAGGCCTTTGCCTACAACGCGAAGGGACAGCTCGCTGAAGTTCGCGATGTCTCAACGACGCTTCTCGATCGCCTGACGTATGACGCCGCAGGAAGGCTTGCGTCCTGGGTGAACAAGGATACGGAGATCCGCTGGAGCGATTTTGATCTCGACGGCAATCCGAAGAATACCACGCAGCGGCGGTTCAAGAGTGAGAGTGGTCTGACGTCTTCGCCGCAGGTGCTCGATGAGTACACGCAGGAGCATCGCTGGAACGAGCATGGCGAGCGAAGCGCGTTCTCGATGCCGACCTACCAGGGCCTGACACTCGGCAGCGGTTGGACAAAATGGATTCGCGAGCAGCACGATGCCATGGGAAATCTCACCGGCATCACGAAAGTCGATGACCCGGCAGCTTCGGCGGGCGTCGCCTTGATGACGGCGAGCTATCGCAACGCCGGCCGTCCCGACGTGCGCACCGTAGTTGCCGGCGGCAGAGCACCCATCGTACGTACGTATGGTTATGACGCCGCCACTCCGTTAATGAACAGGCTCGGCGTCACGCTGAATGGCGTGGTCGTTGCTGGCAGTGAAGTGCAGCATGACGGGCTGCAGATTTCGGAAGCAAGACTGCTCGGTATCTCAGGCGGCAATCGATATACCGGCTGGCGCTATGACGCCCGCAGCCGTCTGTCGTCATTCATCTTCGGTGTCAACGATCCGAACAGTGATCCCTCGGTACCGCTTGCCGGACGTGCAAAGGAACAGTTGACACCGGCCGACTTTCGCACTGCGCAGGATCGTGTGCAGCATCTTCCGAATGCCGCTGCAGCTGGTGATCCGCCCTCGAAGACCCTTACCGAACGTGCCGGAGGCGGACACAAGATCGATGCGCTGAAACGTGGCGCAAAGGTCTATCCGTTCGGCTACGCCGGCTCCGAGGTCGTCGACGACGGGCGCTTCACCTACGAATTCAACGCCAAAGGCCATCTCATTCGTGCGACGGAAAAAACGGCCGCAGCCGCGAAGCGGCGCGTGATCTACAGCTACTCAGGAACAGGACGGGTGGTCGGCAGGCGGGCCGAATACACCACCGTAGCGGTGCCGACTGCATCGGACTGGAGACTCGAAGAGCGTGCGCAGATCCTTCGTGCTGATGGACTGCCTGCAGAGACGACCTTCGTCTGGGATGCAGTCTCCGACAACCTGATCACCGTTGCTAAAGCAGGAGCCACGACCACTGATGCATATGGTGGAATCCTCAAGCAGGTGATTCACGGCGGTCTTTCGTACGACGACCCGCTCGAGACCGCAACAGTCGATCTGCTCAATCCTTCAGTCGTAACCCATCTCTACCCGATCTACGACGAAGCAGGCGCAGGCTCGCTGCAGGCAGTCATCAACAGCAAAGGCGAACTGGTCGCGCGCAATCTCTCCAACGACCCCTTCGGCGGCGAAGATGCCGACCTGGCCGGCGCAGCCATCGACCGCATGACGCTACGCGCAAAGAAAAACGGCGACGGCACACTCTCCGAGGTCGCCGTCGAAATGAGGTCCACGGAGGCCGTCGCATCCTCATCTTTGCCGTCTGGCGTTCTTCTGGCAGCGCTCGACGCGAGTGGCGCGGTACTGCGTGCTTCTTCTGCAGCACCAACGCTGGCCGATGCGAACACGGTTCGCTGGACGCTAACAGCCGGCGAGTGGACTACGCTCACCAGCGGCGCGTCGGCAGTTTCAATCGCGACAACAAAAAACCTACGCGCCGCTTCTTGGGGCGCAGATGTGCCGGTCCTCCCCGCACCGGAGTGGGCGACGGCGACGCGCCCTGTGTTCACATCAAACGAACTGCCCGTAGAAACCCGCGAGTCCCTGGCCTCGCTTTCGTCGTTCCTCGCGCGCATTCCCAACGGTGGCGAAGTAACAACAAAGCTCTACGAAATAGAAGGCCTCGCCCTCCTCGGCACGTCCGGCACCGACACGCAGCTCGACGACATTCTCAGCACGCGGTTCCACGCTCTCCCCTTTGCCGAACCGGCAACGGGGCTCGCGTATGCAAGGGCCAGATGGTATGACCCGGGCACTGGGTCGTTCCTCAGCCCTGATCCGTTAGGCTACCGCGACTCGTCGAATCTGTATGCATTCGGTGCGGGTGATCCCGTCAACAATCGCGATCCGCTCGGGGAGGGAATCGGAGAATGGCTATTCGAGAAGTACAGCGATGCGGCTGACGCCATCGACGAAACGGTAGAGATGGTGATGGAGGGGACCGACGACACGCAGTGGTTCACTAAGTCGGCAGCACAAACGATGCAGCTCGCTTCGGGCGTTCTTCGCTCAGGAACGCAGACCGGAACTGAACTGGGCGAGGGCACATCCGCCTGGCAAGTCGTTCAGAACCGCGTCTACGAAGGGATGCCGCTCGAAGAAGCGCGCGCGCTAATCCAAGATTGGGACTACCTCTCCGCGGATGACAAGGCCCGTCTCATCTCGATGGGCATCTCCAAGACTGCCGCGGTTTTAGCCGGAACAGCGGGGACGGTGCAGGCCGGAAGTACGTTGTTGAGAAGCCCCGTCTCATCGGTGAGCGGACACAGGGGCGTCAATCTGGCGAGGCCCAAATCCTTGCAGCAAAAGCCGGCATACGTACGGATCGGCAAACCCAGGGGTGGGGGCGGTAAACCGCCTGCTCGCGCCTACGCGTATGACGTTACGGACGGTGCTGAGCAAGCAACATACGTGAATGGAGTTGAATTTGAGAGTTCGCGGGCCGGGGTCCTGATCGATGCAAAAAGAGCTGCGAAGAGGCGCTCATTCTACGATGTCAGCGGAGCCGATAGGTTCACGAGAAACCGCAAGATTCCTTCTGTGCTGAAGCAAGCGCGCCGTCAGCTGAAATCGATCGAAGGAACTCATTTCAAAGGCGTACGATGGATCGTGGCCGACGAGAAGGTTGCTCGCGATCTCAACATTCTCTTTGCACGGGAGAACGTGAACGTGACGGTCTTGTATCGGGCGGCACGATGAGCAAGAAGCGATACAGCTGTTCGCTCTATCGTTCAAATGTCAGCTTCGCGGAGGCTGATGTCGTCAGGACGCTTGCGGCGTTGCAAGCATTAGACCTTGGGTTTTTCCCGGCAACCATAGGAGTCAGCAAAAAGAAAACAGTCTATGTCCCGCAGGCGGCGGCATTTTCACGGAGCCTCGTTCCCAAAGCTTTCTACATCGATGACGGCTGCGCGCGAATACCGCTCGAGGGTGCGAACGGCCTTGAGTTCGTCTTCACGGAATCGGCAAGCCCGCATCTCTACCCAGGGACCTTTAGCATCGAGTTCGCGGATGACGACCTTACGAGACTTGGTTGGAATGCCTCCACGCTTCGCGGGCTAATACGCGCCACTGTTCACAGTTTTGAGCCGGATTATGGGTTCGTGCTCGACGACGATCAGGTAGCGTCGGAAGAGTACGGAGAACGTCGGATGCTAATTAGTAGTAGAGATGTTCCAGTGGCCGCGCATTGGATTAATTACTTCGGACGGGACTGGGTTGATCGAATCGGCACTCGCCGGTTGCAGGCACTCGAATCTGAGTTCGGTATTGACTGCCTGCCGAACGGTGGTGCGGTAGTCACGATTCAGGAGAAGCCATTTGACTATCACAATCCCGCTGATCGGTCGCGGCAGCACTCCGCCGAATATGCACTCGGGCTGGATGATCTCCAGCGACGATTTCCGAATCGTGGTGTCCGTTAGCACGTTCCCGTCGGTTTTCGATGCGGCCGATTGAGAAAGAAATGATCTTTGAGAATATGACGCTCGCGGAAGTTCTCGAAAAGCCGGAGGACCTACCTTGGAATTTTGCTCTTTATCTGTCTTCTGACGACTTGTGGGGGTTGGAAAGCAAGGCGTCGATACTTGACCCGGACGACGTTGAGCAATCTTGACGCGCCGGAGGTTGCAGTGCGAAAACGGCTGGCTGTGGTGCGGAAAAACGTTTTGCACGTAAATTTCGGCGACATTTCGGCGGTCGCCTGCTGGCCGAAAGTGCAAATTCGAGCGATGCATGAGCCGAAAATTTCGTCGTTGAGCACCGCCTGCACGTGGTTACGCGGACGCACGCACACACGTTGTCACCGCGTGCTGAATGCACGGTGGGAGAAGCAATGTCGCGACTCACGCGGACTACGCTGCTTCGCGTTCGAACCGGTACTCGTGATGCAGCTCGCCAAGGACGGGGCGGGAGACGAGCCGCGCGTCCTTCGGAACGGAGTGGCGCGTCGGCAACGGTGCGGCAGGGTAATGCGGGCCCCACGGGGAAGAAGAGGGTCAGGCCTCCGCTCGTTGATCGATCTTGCCGCTCGCGCCGTGGAAGTCCACGATCCGTAGAATAGCCTCCCCGG
>JBKJPI010000355.1:0-4599 GCA_046595235.1 Burkholderiales bacterium
CCGGGGAGCTCTTCAAGGCGAACGCAGCGCCGCGTGGCGCTTACCCACGCGGGAGTTGTCTTCCTCGAGCGAGTGCGCCCGCTGATCTCCGATGCAGAAACGTGCGCGCAGGCGGCGCGCCGTGCAAGCCGGGGTGAAGTGGGCCGCCTCGTGATCGGCTTCATACACGCGGCGTTTTATGAGCTTTTGCCCGACGTCCTGCCGTGCTATCGCGCGGTATGTCCCGGGGTCGAGCTGGTGCTGCGCGAGATGACCAACCCGCAACAGGTCGAGGCGCTCGCGGATGGCGCTATCGACGTGGGCTTTCTCCGGCCGCCGGTATTGCAGCCGGGTATCGAGGTTCAATTGCTTGCGCGCGAGGCCTTTGTGGCTGCTGTGCCCGAAGCACATCCGTTTGCAAGACGGCCCAGCATCAAGCTCGCAGACCTTGCCGGCGAGGCGCTCGTCATGTATCCGCCGCGGCGCTCTCCGCTGTACGGCCAGATCATCGACGCCTGTTTGCGTGCGGGCTTTACCCCGCGCATCGTGCAAGAGGCGGCGTATATCGACACGCTTATCGGTCTCGTTCGCTCGGGTATCGGCATCGCACTGTTGCCCGCTTCTGCACGCGCGCTCACCATGTCCGGGTTCGTCTACCGGCAGCTCACGGGTTTGTCCGCACGCGCAGAGACCATCGTCGCATGGCGCGTCAACGATGCGTCACCGCATCTGGCCGTTTTTCTCCAAAGCACCTGCGCCTCCCATCGCAGAAGAGCAACTGCCGTGAGGTAGAATCCCCCGCACTGTTGATGCGCGTGGAATTTTGGACCCCCCGTGTGCGTTGAATGGTGACCCCGCGGGTGCAGTCGTTCGTTATTGAACGACTGTGGATAAAGTGTAGCTGATAGGTGTACTTGGCGAATTCGCAATCACGCCGGTACTGGCGTGTGAAATAGTCCGCGGCAGGACCTTGCAGCAATTGCGGGAGGTCATCGGCTATGAAGACCGATACCGTTACTTGATTCACGACCGGGATAGCATCTTCGCGACGCACCTGGATCAGTCGATCAGGGCGCTGGGCCTGAGGGTACTGAAATCGCCGCCGCACTGCCCGAAGGCGAATGCTATTTGCGAACGGGTGATCGGTACGATACGACGTGAGTGTCTGGACTGGCTGATCCCGATCTCCGAGGCGCACCTTCGTGCGATCCTCGAAGGCCCATTACAACAAAGGCCGTTCGCATAGCGCCTTGGGATCAGGTGTGCCGGATCCGCCGCCGAAGTCCATGCAGGTTCCGAAGCCTGAGTCCCGGCATCGGTTGCCGGCGGGTGCGCTTGTGCTGGCTAAATCGGTTTTGGCCGGGTTGCACCACGAATATTCGCTCGATACTGCGCCAGCGAGCACGTAACTCGGTGGAGTGTCTCCAGTGGAATGCGCAACATGAATAATTGCGGACCACAGTGCTGTTTTTGCGCTCGTCCAGTTCGATCCGGGCTGAGAATCTCGTCATTCGCAGGCAGCTCGCACCGTATATCGAGCGGGGCATCAAACCCAAACGCGTGGATCACGCGGCCCGAGTCAGCCTCGCGTTGTTGACCAGATTCTTTTGATTGGCGCGATGCAGTGGTCAATGTGCGCCCGTCGACAATCGTGCGATGGCATCGACTTGGCTGGCGAATCTTCGGGCGGTGGAAGTGCAGGGCGGGTCGACCGCGCATTCCGCCGGAGTTGCGGAGGCTGATCCGCCGAATGTCCAGCGAGAACCCGCTCTGGGGTGAACAACGGATCGCCAACGAACTCCTGCTCAAGCTCGGTATTGGGGTCTCGCCGCGGACGGTGGGCAAATACATGTTGAAGCGACCTGGTGGGCAGCCGCGAGGCGACCAACGATGGTCAACCTTCCTGAAGAATCATGCGAAGGCTATTCTCGCGTGCGACTTCTTCATTGCGGTCACGGCGACGTTCCGGGTGCTGTACGTGTTTGTAGTCATCGAACATGGCACTCGGCGGCTCAAGCATGTGAACGTGACTGCGCACCCGAGTGCGGATTGGACGCTGCAGCAGTTGCGGGAGATCGTCGGTGACGAGCGTGAGCATCGTTACTTGCTTCATGACCGCGACAGCATATTCTCCAAGCACTTGGATGGCTCGATCAAAGCGCTGGGGCTGGAGGTGTTACGGTCACCGGTGGCCAGTCCGAAGGCGAACTCGATCTGCGAGCGGGTGATCGGAACGATACGGCGCGAATGCCTTGATTGGATGATTCCGATCTCCGAGGCACACCTTCGTGCAATTCTCTAAGAGTGGGTCACCCACTACACAGAGGACGAGCGCATAGCGCGCTCGGGCCTGGCGTACCGGGTCCTCCGCATGTAAGGGTGGTATTGCCCAGACCCGAATCCCGGCATCGATTGGCGGCGGGTGCGCTCGTGCTCGCCAAATCGGTATTGGGCGGCCTGCATCACGAGTACTCACTCGCAATGCCAACGGCTGGCGTCTAATCGCCATGGCAGAAGGAGGCTTCGTGCGCGCCTCGCGAATATTTGCGCACTACAGTGGTCCGTCGCCGTCCGCGGCTTGGCGGGATGCTCAACTTCTACTACCGCGAAGTGGCCTAACCTCTGCCGACCGAGTTTTCGGACATTACGGGATCCCCCCGAATCCGTGGCGCGGCTCGTGCTGAACACCGGCAGCGCCGCGCAAGGCCGCCGCTGGATCCACCGGAGCATGCTCGTCAGAGCAGGGATACGAAATCACTGACCTTACCGAGTTTCTGGACAGTACACGCGCGGTGTAGAAGGCTTCGCGCACCGTGTCGAGCATCCGGTCGACGTTCTTCACCGCCAGGTAGCGCGCGCCGGTCCGAAAAACGACGGCGCCTATGTGCCGGCGCGTTGAGAAATCTCACTCTTGGGCAGCACGGAATGCTGCCTCCACGGCGCGCACCAGCGATGGATGCAGCGTCCCCAGTTTGGGTGTTTGACCGTGCGGTGTGGCGGGAGGAACGGAGAACCACTCGGACGAGTAAGGCAAGTCCATCACCTGTCTCAGATCGAACTTGGTGTCGTAGCTGAGTCCCGCGGCGGTGTAGGCTGCGGCGTTTCGGTCCTGAAGGATGGAGAACTCACCGCGATGCAAGGATGTTGTGCGCTGGCTGGTGCCATATGCGACGCGTACATCGAAATGCGGCGCGTTGTCGTCAAACACGGCAAGGATTAAAGCAGGGCGGGGCTTCGGGCGTGGATGAATTTGGTCGGGGAAGTGGCACCATACAATTTCGCCGGCCGTGGGTTCACCCCACCACCGTTGGGTCACGCAGTTTCCGTCTCAATCAGACTCGAGCGTACGGAGCGCTTGACGCCTTGCGGAACGCGCCGCCTGATCTGGCGCACCTGGGCTGCTGTCAGCGGACCGTCGTCGGCCTCGTACTGCGGCAGCAACTTGACTGCCAATTCATGCAGCGCATGATGAATAGCCTGCGTTTCATCGACGCCTAATCGTTGTGCCAATTTTTTCGCAGTCTTACGGGTGACACCTGTAGCGCTGTCGGTGGAACGGTAACGAAACGCAATCTGGTTGGCGGGAGAACGGGTTGGCATAGTGGGTAACCATGCAAATAGATATCTATAAGATATCCAAAGATAAGTCGGTGGTCAAGCTGGATATGGCTTCGTCACGCGGCAAATACCGGCACCGCGCCATACGCGTTCAAGGGCCACGATAATGTGCCGATTTCAACGCACGATGGCGTCTAAGCGGCACCCGTAAAAGTGTTCCGAAACAAGCTCTCTCTTGTTGATATACGCTTAGACAAACGTGCGATATGCGTCTGATAGATAAGCGGAACGTCGCCTGCATGGGGTGCAGGTGGTCGGAGGTTCAAATCCTCTCGCCCCGACCAAACAAATCAAAGGGTTCCTGTTAAGGAGCCCTTTGTCGTTTCAGGCAACGTGACTGCATCGTGACCTTCCTGCCTCCCACCAACTAACCGCAGACCCGAAAAACGCTCTACATACTCGGCCAGGTGTTCGTTGGAGAAGTGCGCATAGCGCCGCACCATCTCCACCGACTCCCAACCGCCGAGCTCCTGGAGCACGTGCAGCGGCGTTCCGTTCATCACGTGCCACGTCGCCCACGTGTGCCTTAAGTCGTGTCATCGGAAGCTTTCGATCCCAGCCCGGCTTAACGCGTTCTTCCAAGCCTTCCCGTTCACCTGGTAGACCGGATTTCCCCCATACGTGAACACGCGTTCAGGGTGTTTCCCGATCTGATCAACGGACGTTGCTTGATCGGATCATGGAAGCGCGGAAGGGGGCGGCGTAGCGAACGCCACCGTCAACCGGATGCTTCAGGTGACCTTGCCCCGGTTTCACGTGCATCAGATTTGTAGGTAAATTCTAATGAACGGAGGGCTTTATGGGCAAGAAAGAAGTGCAAGATCGTCGATATACCGATGAGTTCAAGATAGAGGCGGTTCGATTAGCCGAATCGCTCGGCGGCAACCAGGCCGCTAAACGATTGGGAATGCCGGAGTCGAGTCTGCACAATTGGGTTCGACTCAAAGGTGCTGGCAAGCTGAGAGGGCTCAACGGTGCTGCAGTGTCCACAAAACGCCCGGT
>JBKJPI010000608.1:0-8373 GCA_046595235.1 Burkholderiales bacterium
ACATGACCTACATGAGCGAGCCCGCGCGCAATCAGCGCGTGACGATCGGGCTTTATGCGCTGCTCGTGATCTTCATCCTCATCGCGCTCGCGTACGCGCTCAAAAAATCGTTCTGGAAAGACGTCCATTAAGGGACCTTGAATATGATGACGCTTTACTCCGGCACGACGTGCCCTTTCAGCCAGCGGTGCCGGATCGTCCTGTACGAAAAAGGCATGGACTTCCAGATCGTCGACGTCGATCTCTTCAACAAGCCCGAAGATCTCGCGGTGATGAATCCGTACAACCAGGTTCCGGTTCTGGTCGAGCGCGATCTCATCCTGTACGAGTCGAACATCATCAACGAGTACATCGACGATCGCTTCCCGCATCCGCAGCTCATGCCGGCGGATCCGGTGATGCGTGCGCGCGCAAGGCTCTTCCTGTACCGTTTCGAGCAGGAAATGTTCAGCAACATCGAGTCGATTGAAAAAGGCACGCAGAAGCAGGCAGACAAAGGCCGAACGCTCATCCGCGACAACCTTACGCAGATCGCACCCGTGTTCACCAAACAGAAGCACATGCTGGGTGACGAGTTCTCGATGCTCGATGTGGCAATCGCGCCGCTTCTCTGGCGTCTGGATTACTATGGCATCCAGTTGCCGAAGCAGGCCGCTCCCGTCCAGAAATATGCCGAGCGCCTGTTCAGCCGCCCTGCGTTCATCGACGCGCTCACGGCTTCTGAAAAGGTCATGCGAAAATAACCAAACGTCGGAAAGTGAAAATCTACTTTCCGCCGGAACGACGAGTTAGAACTCAAGGCTTGGGGCGGCTCGGCGCCTTGAGTGCAGAAAAGGCAACGAAGAAACGAGTGGTATGCGTAGCAATGATTGTTGCGTAGCAGTTTCAAGCTCGAATCGGCTGGCTTCGCCAGCGATTCAGTTCAGATTAGTAGTTCCGGCGCAAAGTAGGGGTGCACTTTGCGACGTAGCTTTGCGACGTATAATGTATTGTTTTCAGGGGCTTTGGGCGCATCATGCATTACAGGACCGACGACGTGCGTATCAAGGAGATCAAGGAGCTTACGCCGCCTTCGGACGTGCTCCGCGACGTAGGGGTCACCGAACAGGGCGCTAAAACCGTCGTTGAGGCGCGCCAGCAGATCCATCGCATATTGCATGGCGCGGACGACCGTCTGGTCGTCATCATGGGCCCCTGCTCGATCCACGACGTGAAAGCGGCGAATGAATACGCTGCCGGCCTCGCAAAAGCCCGTCAGGATCTAGGCCGCGAGCTCCTCATCGTGATGCGCGTCTATTTCGAAAAGCCGCGCACGACGGTCGGGTGGAAAGGGCTCATCAACGACCCCAACCTTGACGGCACGTTCAGCATCAACGAAGGGCTTCGGATTGCGCGAAGCCTTCTTCGCGATGTGAACGACAGCGGCGTCCCGGTCGGTTGCGAATTCCTCGACATGATCACGCCCCAGTACATCGGCGATCTCGTCGCGTGGGGTGCAATCGGCGCGCGTACCACCGAAAGCCAGGTGCACCGCGAGCTCGCTTCAGGACTCTCGTGCCCGGTGGGTTTCAAGAACGGCACCGACGGCAACATCCGCATCGCACTCGATGCCATTCGTGCAGCGCAGGCGCCGCACCATTTTCTCTCGGTTACGAAAGGTGGGCACTCCGCAATCGTATCGACCACCGGCAATGAGGACTGCCACATCATTCTGCGCGGTGGAAAGCAGCCGAATTACGATTCGGGCAGCGTCGACGCGGCCGCGAAAAGCCTCGCCGAAGCCGGTATACCCGCGCGTCTCATGGTTGATTTCAGTCACGGCAACAGCAGCAAGGACCCGCAGAAACAACTCGATGTCGGGCGCGACGTTGCGGCTCAGCTCTCGCAAGGCGAAGACCGCATCTTCGGTGTGATGATGGAGAGCCACCTCAAAGGCGGCCGTCAGGATCTCATACCCGGAAAGGCGCTGCAGTATGGCGTGAGCATCACCGACGGCTGCGTTGCGTGGGAAGAAAGCCGCGCACTGCTCGACGAGCTCGCGGACGCGGTTCGCCAGCGTCGCATAAAAGCCGAAGCAGCTTGAGCTCGACTTGCGGTCGCACGGGCTTTTAGCCCATGCTACATTAATGAAGCGGGGTCGCCCCCCGGGGAGATCGGGATGGTGCAAGAAGACCAGAAGTTCCCTGCAGCCGTAGAGGCGCTGGGCCGTTTCGAACGCGTCTCCGACAATGCCGCAATCGCGGAAGAGCTGGGCTCACTGCTCGGCCGCGCGCCGCTCTTTTCCGATTTCAGTGCCGCCGACGTAAAAAGCCTCAGCGATTACATGGGCGTGTACCGCGCCGAGAGCGGCGAGACGATCATCCGCGAAGGCGATGTCGGCGATTTCATGCTGCTCATCGTTCGCGGCGAAGTGGACATCCTGAAACGTGGCTTCCAGCGCGAGCAGCAGCACATGACCACCGTCGGCGCCGGCACCACCATCGGTGAAATGTCGATGATCGACGGTGAGCCGCGCTTTGCAACCTGCCGCACGACGCAGGCGACGACGTTCGGCGTGCTGACGCGCGACAACATGGCGAAGATCATCCTCGAGCATCCGCAGCTCGGCGCGAAAATCCTTGTCAAGCTCGTTACGATGCTCTCGGCGCGCCTGCGCCAGACGAGTGCAAAGCTGATGCGCTACATGGAAGGCGTGATCAGTTAAAAGGCCGCAATGCGCCTCCGGCGCAGCGTCGCCTGAGCCGCTAACACCGCCAGGCAGGTTCATTGCGCGCGTGCGGGGGGCTGCCCTTCTACTACTGGTCCTCGCCGCGCCGTCTTCTGCCACAGAGTTTCGCGACGACCGCAATCATTCGGTCAGCATCACGCGAAAACCTGCGCGTATCGCTGCTCTTTCGCCTCACCTTGCCGAGATCGTTTACGCAGCCGGTGCGGGCGGCCAGCTGGCCGCCGTGGTGCGCTATAGCGACTATCCGCGGGCTGCGTCACGCGTGCCGCAGGTGGGGGACGCGTCGCGGATAGACCTCGAGCGCCTTCTCGCGCTGAAGCCCGATCTCGTACTTGGCTGGAAAAGCGGCAACCCTGCACACGATCTTGCGCGAGTCGAGCGGCTCGGCTTTCCGCTGTTCGTCACCGAGCCTCGACGCTTGAGTGACATCTCGCGGCTGCTGCGCACGGTCGGCGCGCTCGCGGGCACCGAGAGCATCGCAGAAGCCGCGGCCTCTGCCGTCGAGCAGGAGCTCCTGTCGCTGCGTCAGCGTTACAGCGCGCGCCCGCGCGTCCGTGTTTTCTATGAAATCTGGCATCGGCCGCTGCTTACGGTTAACGGGCAGCACATCATCAGCGATGTCATCGCGCTGTGCGGCGGGCTCAACGTGTTCGCGGACGCGGCGGTGCTGACGCCGGCCGTGTCGCTCGAAGCCGTGCTTGCCGCACGGCCTGATGTGATTCTAGGCGGCAGTTCTGCGGGGGCGCCTGGAAACCTCGAGCGTGAATGGGCGGAGGCGCCGGTTCAGGCTTTGCGTGAGCTGCCGACGCGCTACGTGACGCCCGACCTCATCCAGCGGCAGACGCCTCGGATGGTCGCCGGGGCACGCATGATATGCGAGCAGCTCGAGGGGATCCGCAGCGCGCGCCGCTGACTTTAACTGCGATTCTTTGCTTGTTCCCAAAGGACATCGGCACCGCCGGCGTGCCGATTAAGCGCGCGCGCTACGACGAACATCAGATCCGAAAGCCGGTTGAGATACTGACGAAGGTGCGGCGCGACCGTTTCTTCTCGGGCTAGCGTGACGAGCCGACGCTCCGCACGGCGGCAGACCGCGCGCGACAGATGCGCGGCAGCCGCGGCGCGCGATCCGCCAGGCAGCACGAAGTCCTTGAGCGCCGGGAGTGTGGCGTTCAGGCGCTCGAGCTCCTGTTCCAGACGCAAGACGTGTCCTTCGTTCATGATGCTGTGGCCGGGCAGGCAGAGCTCGCCGCCGAGATCGAAGAGATCGTTTTGCACCGCCAGGAGACTCGCGCGCATTTCCCGCGGCAGATCCTCGGCAAGCACGAGACCCAGCGCACTGTTGAGCTCGTCGACCTCACCGATAACGTCGATGCGTATCGCGTCTTTCGGCGCGCGTGAGCCGTCCGCGAGGCCGGTGGTGCCGTCGTCGCCGGTGCGCGTGTATATCTTCGTGAGCCGTTTCGCCATAGTGAATATAGTGAGGCCGAAGCCTTACCCTTTTGCCTCAGCCGGTGTGGGGTTCAGCGGACAGAACTTCGCATCGAACCCTGGATCGTTCATCCATTGGTAAATCGCGTCGAGCGCTGCGTTCGGCGTGCGGAAAAAATGCTGTGCGCCGATGAGGCCATAAAGCCCGGTTCTCTCCATAACCCGCACGACCTGCATCTTCAGGCCGCTGAAGACCATCGCCACACCGTTCTCCTGCATCCGCTGCACGAGATGCCGGATCAATTCCTCGCCCGAACCGTCGATTTCGTTGATACCGTCGCCGACGATCAGAATGTATTTGGCTTTCGGGTGGCGCGCCACCTGATTGAGTACCGCATCCTCGAAATAAGGCACGTTCGCAAAATACAACGAGCCATCGAAGCGCACCACGATGATGTGCTCGCTCGTGCGAAGGTTGTGCATGCGCGCGTCACGTAACGTTCCGTCCGGATGCCGGCTTAGCACTGCCACCCTCGGCCGCATCGTGCGGTAGAGGTAGAGCACGATCGCAAGTGCCGCGCCGGTGAGGATTCCCGTGTCGAGGTGGGGCGCGAAGCCGACAGTCGCAACGAACGTGACTGCTGCGGCAATCCCATCGTGCCGATGCGCAGCCCACGCATGCACGAGGGTGCGGAAATTCACGAGGTTCACGACCGCCATCATGATCACGGCCGCAAGTGCGGCCTGCGGCAGGTGGTAAAGAAGCGGCGTGAAAAAAAGCAGTGTCACGAGTACGAGCACGCCGGAGACGACTGAAGACGTACCGGTCATTGCACCCGCCGAGAGATTTACCGCCGATCGCGAAAACGATCCGCTGACAGGGAACGACTGACAGAGGCTGCCGGTCACGTTCGCGAGCCCTTGCCCTATAAGCTCCTGGTTGGGGTCGATCCGCTGCTGCGTGCGCGTCGCCATGGATTTTGCGATCGATATCGCTTCGGTAAAGGCAACGAGCATGATCACGAACGCGGTCGAAAGCAGCATCACGAACGTGTCCCAGTCGAAACGCGGGAGACGTAGCGACGGGAGTCCTGCGGGAATCGCCCCGACCACCTCGCCGCCTCCGGTCATCTCGATCGTCGCGCCGCCCGCGTTTGCGACCCGCCACAGGCGTCCGTCGTTCTCCGCACCCGCCGGTGATTCTCCGCGGATGTAGAAGCGCGGCGCGCCGTCGGTGATGACGCGATCGAAAGAGAGCCTGCGAAGCTCCCGCTGGCGCAGCCGCTGCTCGCGTTCGATTGTGCGGATGTCGAGTCGCAGCACCTCGATATCGTAGTTGAGCGCGAGCACGCGCGGATGAATGAATTCGTCGAGATCGCTGAATTTCTGGCGGTCCGCTGCTTTCATGATCACTTCGGCGTGAAGCTCGTTCATTCTGCGCGACATGGCCGTCACGTTTTCGATGAGATTTTGCACGGCCACTTCCTGGAACTGCTCGGGCTGCGCGATTTCCTTCCGCTCGAACTCGAGCCCCCAGCTCGCCGCAGTGGTGAGCGTGACCGCGATCAGCACGCCGGGCCAGAGTGGGCGGAAGCGGCGCACCAGAATCATGACGGCAAGCGCACCGATACCCATCGCCAATGTCGGCAGGTGCACGTCATCGATCTGGCGCAGCACTTCCCAGACATCCCTCAGGAAAACATCGCTGCGCGCGCTTGGGATGCCCAGAAGCTTGTTGAGCTGCGACAGCGCGATGATGATTGCAGCGGCGTTGGTAAAGCCGGCAATGACCGGGTGCGAGAGAAAATTCACGATGGCCCCGAGCCTGAAAAAGCCCATCGCGAGCTGCATGGTTCCAACCATCAGGGCGAGAACGATCGCGAGCGACACGAACGCATCCGTTCCGGGGGCTGCGAACTGCGCAAGTGTGGTCCCCGTGAGCAGCGAAACCATCGCGACGGGACCGGTGGAAAGCTGCCGTGACGAGCCCCACAACGCGCCGACGATGACGGGGAGAAAAGCCGCATAGAGTCCGTAATAAGGCGGCATGCCGGCAAGCTGTGCATACGCCATCGACTGCGGTATCAGCACCATCGCGACCGTCAGGCCCGCAATGACGTCCGCGCGGAAAACCAGCGAGCTGAACGGGAACCACGCGAGGAAGGGCAGCAGCTGCCGGGGGTACTTCATGCCGCGCGCGTCACGATCCGGCAGGTGCGCATGACGCTCAGGCGGGTGCGGCGGCAGCGGCTACGACGCTCAGCGGCTCGCGCGGTTCGCCATTGGGCAGACTCGTTTTGCACTCCCTGAAGATGCGCCGCTCGCAGGTTCTGCAGATCTCCGAGTCGAGCTTGGGATAGATGAAGCCGACCGCTCTGGATTTTACGGGGAAGATATTTTCGGCACCGATATCGGTGAGGTAGCCGCCGCGGGTGAGGAGCGTCATGACCTCCTCGCCCACCCGGTAGAGGTAGAGCCCACCGCCGAGCCTGCGCCTTCGCTTTGCTTCGCCGGCGAGCATCTCGGCGCCAGCGACGTCGACGAAGTTGACGCCGGTCATCTCGATCAGAAGATGTGTCTGGGACGGGTTATCCACATCGATCCGCTGAAGCACTCCGTGAACATGATCCACGGCGCCGAAAAAGATAGAGCCGTGGATGCGCACGATCTTCAGCTGGAGGCAGTCAGGGAGCCCGCTTCGTGTCGTCAGGAGGTATGTATGTTCAGCCGGGTCCGGCTTTACATCGACGATCCGCGGCCGTGAAGTGCGTTTCAGGTAAAGCATGAGTGAGAGCAGCACACCGATGTAGATGGCGACTTCCAGGCGCGTGGTGAGCGTGGCGACCAGCGTGATCGCGAGCACGGTGCTTTCGGAGCGGCTCGTCTTCATGATATTGCGAATCGATCTGAAATCGACCAGGCCCCATGCGATCAGGAAGAGGATTGCGGCCATCGTCGGGATCGGCAGATAGCGGGCAAGCGGCGCCAGCGCGAGCAGGATCACCACCAGAAAAAGCGCAGCGAAGATCGAAGCAAGAGGCGTCTTGGCGCCGGCCTCGTAGTTGAGGCCGCTGCGGTTGAAGGAGCCGCTCGAAGCATAGGCTGAGAAGAAGCTGCCTATGATGTTCGACAGGCCCTGGCCTATGAATTCCTGGTTGCCGTCGATACGCTGTTCAGAACGCAGCGCGATCGAGCGCCCGATCGAGACCGCCTCGGTGAGCCCCAGCATCGTGATCGCGATTGCAACTGACGCGGTCTTCCTGAGCGCTTCCAGCGAAAAATCGGGCATTGCAAACTGCGGCAGCGCGGCCGGGAGCGCCGAAACGGTCGTAATCTGCTGGGCGGCCATGAGCCCGGGTATGAACGTCAAAACCAGGGCGTAGACACTTCCAGTAACCATCGCGGCAATCATGTACGGGAACTTCGGATGCTTCCTGCGCATGACAAGGCCGGCAAGGAGCGTGACAAGCCCCACCGAAGTAACCAGGAGATCGAGCCCGCGCACCTGCATGACGAACGCCTGAATCGTTTCGAGGAACGACATTCCGCGCTCCATCGGAATGCCGAAAAAGTGTTGGATCTGGCTGCTCGCAATGAGAAGAGCCGCGCCAGCGGTGAAGCCCACGACGACGGTGTGAGATATGAAGTTAACGAGGACACCGAGACGCGCGATGCCCATGGCAAGCTGGAAAATCCCGGTGAGGAGCGTTGCCATCAGCACAAGACCGATGTACGGCGGCGAACCGGGTTCGGCGAGCGTGCTCATCGTCGAGTAGATGACGATCGAAATCGCGGTCGTGGGACCCGATACCAGATGCCAGCTGGAGCCGAACAATGCAGCGACGATCGCAGGCACGATGGCGGCGTACAGCCCGTATTCGGGTGGCATTCCTGCGATGGTGGCGAACGCGACGCCCTGAGGCAGCACGATCGCAGCGCCAATCAGGCCCGCGATGCCGTCCGAGCGAAGTGTCACGCGATTCACGCGGGACGACCACGTCAGAAATGGCATGAACCGCGCGACACGCGGCGGGATTCGCGCCAGTAGCGAAGCGTTAGAGCTCAACGGATTGAAGGGCCGGGAGTGATCTGTCGATTATCATTGATGCTTTGGAGCAGGAGCAACCGTCGGAGCAGGAGCACCGTCAGGAACCGCAGAACAAGCTCCGTTGGGGCAACGACAAGCACAGGCCCGGATGCAGTTGTCCAGGTCT
>JBKJPI010000117.1:0-5181 GCA_046595235.1 Burkholderiales bacterium
GGTCGTGCCGCGCGCGTCGTTGCTGTGAAAGCCGTGGCCGTAGTTGAGGTAGTACTCGGTCTTCGCCCACGGCCCCAGAATCACAGAGAGCTTGGGACTTACAATACGGTCGTTCGCTTTACCTGAATTCGCGCTGTTGGCGCTGCTCACGTCCGCGCGGTAAAAATCGGTGCGCATCCCGGCAACCGTGCGGAGCTTCTCGGCAATTTGCACGCTGCTCTGCAGATAAATGCCGGCGCTCGTTTCGACCACGTGGTCATCGCGCATTGTCGACAGCCGCTGCCGCGCGGCCGTGTTGAACAGCCCGACCGAGATGTTGTCGTTGCGAATCTGCGTCCCCACGCGGTTCTCGATGTCGTACCCGCCGAGGCGCGTAACCCAGGTGTGCTGAAGGTTGAAGCCAGAAACCACACGCCGGTCCTTCTGTTCGAACTGGTCTCCATTGGCAGGGTCATTCAGAAAATAGGTGAAATTGGAAAACAGGTTGAGATTGCTGTGAAAAAGATAGGCGTTGGCCTCGGTGGTGCTGCCGGTTCTTTGCGTCCGGCGCCATGCCGCCGATATCGCGTAACGGTGTGACCGGCCGCCGTCGGTGGCGTCTATGGCCCCAAAACGGTCGATCTGCCCCGCATCCACGGCGCGCTTTGGAATCTGGGCGGTGGAATTCCAGTTGCCGCGGTAAGCCAATGCCGTCACGTTGAAACCGTTCTTCTCAGTGCCTTCGCTGTAGCGCAGCACCATGTTCACTTTGCGGTAGTCGTCCGGGTTCACCCAGGGACCGTCGTTTCGATAAACCTCCAGCGCGTAGAGGATGCGTCCGTCCGCGAATTCAGGCGAATCCGCGATCAGCAGGCGCCGATAGCCGTCGCTGCCGACGCCGGCCTCGGCGATGCCTCGATCCAGGCGGTTGACCAGCAATACTCGCGCTGCGCCGGCAGCAGAAAAATCCCCTTCCTCGGCGTAATACGGCCCTTTCTTGTACTGCAGGCCGCCCACCAGCTCGGGGATGAGAAAATTGAGATCGGCCCAACCCTGACCATGCCCATGCGTGCGGAGATTGACGGGAATGCCGTCGACGGTGACCGCGAAGTCAGTGCCGTGATCGAGATTGAAGCCGCGCAGAAAGTACTGGTTCGCTTTCCCCTCACCGCTGTGCTGGGTGATGATGAGACCCGGCACCGATTCGAGCACTTCACTCGGACGGTAAACCGGACGCGCCTGGATTTGCTCGCGCGTGACCGTCCCGACGTTGGCCGAATCCGCCGTGCCGACAAGGCCGTCGGCAGCGCCGGTGACGGTCACCACATCGAGGGTTTGCACTCCAGCAGCCATCGCTGAAGGCACACCGTACGCCTCTATTAGCGCGGCGAGGAGTGTGGCGCCTGACCGCATCCGGCTTGCGTAACGCGCGTTCGTCATCGCCTTCGTTATCGAAAATCTCATCATCAATTCCTCAATTGAAAGTTGATCGGAACTTCGACCCAGTGCGATATGGGGGTAGTACCCTCCCGCGCCGGAACGAACGTCCATCCCTTTACTGCCTTCAGCGCAGCTTCATCGAGCAGCGCTGATCCTGAGCTTCTGAACAACTGAACCTGCTGCGGCGCCCCGCCCGCGCTCACGTGCACCCGAAGCACGACTGTTCCCTCGACGCCCAGTCGGCGGGCTGCGAACGGATAGATGGGCCGGGGATTGTTGAGGTAGGCCGCGTTCGAGCGTGACAGCGCAATCGGGTCGTCACGTATGACCGGTGGACTTGCTGCAGGGCCTTTCGACACCGGCGCCGACTGCGCGCTGGTTTCCGGCGCGCTCCGCAGGGGGGAATCAGGCGCGACGACAGCCAAAGCTGCGATCGCAGGGGCCTCGGGCACGATAAGGGGAACGCGATCCGGTGCAGCCGTGAGGCTCGCGCTAGGTGCCCGTCGCTTCTGCAGCGCAGGCTCGCGCTGCGTGCTGCGCACAGGTGCTGCCGCTGGCTTCGGCGCCGGTCGTGCAATCGCCGGAGCGCGAGAAGCGCGCGGCTTTTCCAGAAACGTGACGGTGAGCGGCGGGGGCTCGACCTTGAGCGGCCGTTGCCAGCCGACGACGAGGAAAGTGCCGACGGTTGCGTGAACCGTCAGCGAAATCGCGAGGGCCGCAACATATCGATGTGACGTGCGTGAAGCGTCGCGCATATCGCCAGGGCTTGCGCCGAGCGCCCACACACTCGCGGCATTGATTGCCATCAGTATCCCCTCCCCACCCCGGGGAGCCGCTCACACTCATCGCGATGTCGCGTGACTCACTCGCGCAACATCGCTACAGAGATCCGAACACGCGCGTCATTTGACGTGCGCATTGAAGATCCTCAGACCGACACGAAACTGGAGTTGCGAATTGCCGATCCGCCTGCCGTTTCAGGAACACGCCGCCATCGTCAGACGAGGGCGAACCGTTCCGGCATAGCGCAGCCGCGAGCTCGCGTCTCGATACGACGCGAACGGGCGTCAGGATCAGGCTGGGTGGTGTCGAGGAGGCCGCTCGATGCGGCGGGGGATGCAGCTGAGAAAGTGACTGCGACGGCCGCCCGTAAAAGCTTCGCCCAGATCAGGCGCGGCTAAAGACGGACGCTGCGGTATCACCGCAAGGAAGGCGGGGATGGCGGACTTGCGCTTCGCCGTGCGCTCGATAGCGGCATCGTCGTCGTGTCTGTGATCCTGCACCAGAACGGCGCCTTCGCCGGGAAGATGGTAGTGCCGGCGCACTTCTTCACGGCCGTGATCAATATGATGGGGGTGATGCGCCTCATGCCGATGCTGCGCCTGCGGCACAGTCGGCGCGCGGGCGGCGGTCTCGTGATAGTGCTCGGGTCCTCGTAAGTCAGGTGTGGCCGCGGCGACGCCCTGCACGGAGACTGCGAGCAGCATCAGCCAGACCACGATTCGTTTCAAAGCGATGCGCACGTCGTCAGAATGGCAGCAGTTTCAGATCGAGCCCGCGCTCGAGCATCCAGCCCAGCGCGATCAGCGCGATCACGATCGATCCGCCGGACAGCACCGGCCCGCGGTAGACCCGCGCGTTGCGCACCATCCAGGCGATGACGAAATAGACGGCGACGACGGCGAGCTGGCCGACCTCGACGCCAAGATTGAATCCCAGAAGAGACACCACCAGCGCGTCGCGCGGCAAGCCGAGATCGAGCAGGACACTTGCGAAACCGAAGCCGTGGATGAGGCCGAAAGCGAACGCAACCATCCAGAGACGGCGGCGCACGACGGGATAGAGATTATTCAGCGCGGCGAGGAGCACCGAGGCGGCAATGGCCGTCTCCACCCACCGTGACGGCAGCGACACCACCTGAAGGGCCGCGAGGCCCAAAGTGATCGAGTGCGCGACCGTAAACGACGTGACGATCCTGAATACGTTCCAGAACGCGCTCGCAAAATCAGGCGCAGGCCTCCAGCCCTCGGCGGTTCGCACCAGCATCGCCGGCAGCAGCAGCGCAAGAAGGAACAACAGATGGTCGACGCCGATCCAGATGTGCCACACACCTTCCTTGCCGAAATCAAGAAGCTGCCGCCAGGGCGCTGCCGTGCCGGTCTCGAATTTTTGCTGCGCCTCGGCCGGGCTGAAAATTGCCGTGCGCGTGGTCCCGTTCGCAGTGATCTGCGCGAGCCCCCGATGCTGTGGATCGAGATCGAAAAACAGGCGGTACTCTGCCGAAATACGGCTCACCTCGGCGCTGCACACAGCCGCAAAACGCAGCACTGCATAGGCGCCGTCGCTATGGCGATCGACGAGCAGGGCCGTCGGTGTCAGGGTGCATGGCTTTGCGTCGGTGCCGAGGCGCAACCGCGCTAAAGCGTATGCGGCAACCTCGGCTTCCCGCGCGCGGAGCTCGTTCCATGTAATCGCGCCATCATCGTCGGCATCGAGCCCGATCGCGTAGTCGAGATCGCGCAGTGCGATGTCCCATTGGCCGAGGATCTCCCTGCCCTGTGCCGTGAGACTCAGATAGCTGTCGCTCGGCTTGTGCGCGAGTGCGACCGTCGAGAAAAGGAACACGATGAGCGCGAGCGCATACCGGTGCCATTTGCAATCACGACCGTGAGCGACGCTTGTCACGCGGGCGGCAGGCGCTGCACGAGACGCGCCAGCGTTGCATCTTCGAGCTGGTTCCGCATCATCCAGTCGATGACGGGCTGCGCGGCGCTGCGGTCTTCTGCGCGTATCGCAGTCTCGACGAGAATGCGGGCATCCGCGGGCTCCTTCTGGACTTTCCAGTTTTCCTGAGCAAGCCGAAGCGCCTCGCGCGGCTGCTTCTGCAACTCCGAGTAGAAGCGCGCTTCCTCACGCAGGTGCACGCGGTCACCGCGGGCGCGCGCCGCCTCGAATCGAGCGCGAAGCTCTGCGATGCGGGCCGGGAGCTGCGGCGCCGCCAGCGCCTTTTCCGCAAGCGCAAGTCGCAGCAACAGGCCGTCGATGCGCGTGTCACTTGCAAGCAGACGAACGACATCTGCCGGGCGCCGCGCATCGAGCAGGAAATCGGCGTAAGCGCCCTTGAGATAGGGATCCGGCGTCCCCGCCTGCAGCGCACGCTGGTAATGGCGTTCCGCGGCATCACGCTTATCCAGACGCGCCGCGATCTCCGCCAGCGCGGTCTCGACCCATATGACTTCCGCCGGCGCTGCATTGACACTGCGATCGCGGATCTGCAACAGCATCCGGTAACTCGATTCCGCCTGGCCGGTCATCGAACCGACCCCCGCCATGCACGTGGCGCTTATGAACGGCGGGGCGAGCTTCGAGAGCGGCTCGCAGCTTCGCGCGGCCTCATCGTAACGGCCGATCACCTGAAGTATCGTTGCGCGGGTAAGCCACGCCTGACCATTCACCGGCGCTGATTTCAGGACCTGCGACAGGTCATCGAGCGCTGAATCGAAATCGTGATTGCTTTGACGGATCGTCGCACGCAGCACGAGCACCGGCTCCGGCGGGTGCGGCTGCGCCCACCACGGCCCGAGCGCCGACTGCGCATAGCCGAGGTAGCGCGGGTCCGCCAGCGCGCGTCCCGCCTCGATATAGCGCTGCGCCACTCGGAGGGCGAGCGCGAGGTTGCGGGGATCGCGGGCGAGCTCGGCGCGCAGCTGTCGTAACTCTCGCGCGGGCGCATCGAGCGGCCGCTCGCGCAGGCGCTCGAGC
>JBKJPI010000168.1:0-15736 GCA_046595235.1 Burkholderiales bacterium
ACCTACTTTCGGCCGGAAGTGCACGGCAGAAAGTTAAAGGCTACTTTCTGCCGCTTTACAGTTAGCACCAAGGCTTGGGGCGGCCCGGCGCCTTGGTGATGAAACTACAAAGTCCACAGTAGCAAAGGTCGCACCTTGCGACGGAAGTGTTCATGCCAGTCAAGCAAGTGATCCAGCAAGGTGTGGTTCCGGTGAAGGTGTTCACCGACGACCTCGAAGAAAGCGCCCGCAGGCAGCTCATCAATATCTCGAAGCTTCCGATCATCCATCATCACGTCGCCGCGATGCCGGATGTGCACGCGGGTATCGGTGCGACGGTGGGCACCGTCATCGCGACGAAGCGAGCGGTGATCCCTGCGGCTGTCGGCGTGGATATCGGCTGCGGCATGATCGCTGCGCGGACTTCGCTCAACGCGGGTCAGCTCGAAGAGAAGACGCTGCGGCGCCTCTTCGATCAGATCTCACGCGACGTTCCGGTTGGCCGCGATCAGCACAAGGATGGCCGTGAGATCGCGCATGCGGCGGCGCCTTTCAGAAAAGAGCTGAAAAGCATCATGGAATCGCATCCGCAGCTTTCGAAGCGGTTCAAGCGCACGGCCAACTGGGCGCAGCAGATGGGAACGCTCGGCGGCGGCAATCATTTCATCGAGGTCTGCGTCGACGAGTCTAACGGCGTATGGGCGATGCTGCATTCGGGCAGCCGCGGCATTGGAAACGCCATCGGCAGTTATTTCATCGAGCTCGCGCGGCGCGACATGGAAGGTGAGATCGCGAACCTGCCGGATCGCGACCTTGCCTATTTTCGTGAAGGCTCCGCACACTTCGATGAATACGTGCGGGCAGTTCACTGGGCGCAGGAATACGCGGCGGCCAACCGGCAGGCGATGATGGATATCGTCCTTGCAGCGATGCGGAGGCTCCTGCCGCCCTTCGACGTGATGAGCGAAGCCGTGAACTGTCATCACAACTATGTCGAGCGCGAGCAGCACTACGGCGAGAACGTATGGATTACGCGAAAGGGTGCGATACGCGCCGGCCTCGGAGAGCTCGGCATCATTCCCGGCAGCATGGGTGCCAAGTCGTACATCGTGCGCGGACGCGGTTCTGCAGAGAGCTTCGAATCATGCGCGCACGGCGCTGGCCGTCGCATGAGCCGCACCGCCGCGCAGAAGAAATTTACGGCCGCTGATCTCGCACAGCAGACGGAAGGGATCATCTGCAGGAAAGACAGCGGCGTCGTCGACGAGATTCCTGCGGCCTACAAGCCGATCGAGGAAGTGATGGACAACCAGCGCGACCTGGTGGAGGTCGTGCATACGCTGAAGCAGGTGCTTTGCGTCAAGGGCTGACGCGGGCGCCTTCACCCTTTGAACGCAAACGGGTTGAAGCGCGTGTCGCGGTCGTAGTAGTCCTCCTTCTCCGCTTTCTTCAGGGCGCCGACGATTTTGTAAGTGACCGGCGTCAACGCGATCTCGACGCCGACTTTAACGACAAACTGCGCGAGCATGACAACCGGCAGCTTGTCGTTCGGGATGATGCCGCTGCCGTAGAAAGCCAGTGGATAGAAAAGCGCCGAGTCGACGGCCTCACCCGCTACGGTCGAACCAATCGTCCGTGACCAAAGCCAGCGGCCGTTCGTTGCCACTTTCATCCTGGCGAGTACGAATGAATTTACGAACTCGCCGCAGAAATACGCGATCATCGATGCCCCGACGATGCGCCAGGTCGAGCCGAACGCGACTTCGTAAGCCGCCTGATGCGGCCAGAAAGGCGCCGGCGGCAGTGCAACGACAACCAGCGCCATCACCGATGCGAACGCGAGCGCGGCGAAGCCGCACCAGATCACGCGCCGGGCGCGGGCGTAGCCGTAGACTTCGGTGAGGATGTCGCCGAAAACGTACGAGATCGGGAAGAACAGCACGCCGGCGCCGAAGGTAAATGCGCCGATCCACGGCAGGTCGACCTGCGCGATCTTCGCCGGACCGATTAGATTCGAGCACACGAGCACCGTCACGAACGCCGCCATCACGAATTCGTAATAGCGGTAGCTGCGTTCGCGCGTGCTCAAGTGAGCGGAAGCATGCCGCACGCCTTGAATACCGCACGCTGCGTGAGGCGCTCATACCAGCGCTCGACGTTCGGTAACGAGACGCGTTCGATCGGCAGGTTGAACCAGCGGTATGCTGCCAATCCCATCGGTATGTCAGCGATGGTGAAGCTCGACCCCGCGAGGTAATCGTGACGCGCGAGTTGCGCGTCGACGATCGCCCAGTTCGCCGCGAGCAGCTTGCGGTGCTCTTCGACGAGCACCATGTTGCGTTTTTCCGGTGCAGTTCGAATCAGAGTATGAAAGATCGGTCGCACGTTAAGCCACAGCGTGGTGCTGTACCACTCCATCCAGCGATCGGCGTCCGCGGCGGCGCGCGGCTCGTCCGGCCACAGCGTGCCGGTGCCGTGCTTTCGCGCCAGGTAGCGCACGATCGCATGCGATTCCCACAACACGAAGCCGGCGTCGTCAATCGTAGGTACGAGGCCATTCGGATTCATTGCCTTGTACTCGCGCGTATCGTTGACGCCGAACGCGAGGCCTGCATCGATACGTTCGTACTCGACGCCGAGCTCGCCGCAGCACCACAGGACTTTCTGTACGTTGATCGAATTCCTGCGGCCCCAGATTCTCAGCATGCCCGCCTCTCATCCGACTTGTTCACTCAGCGCTCTTCGTGTAGCGCTGGTTGAAACACTTGAAGAAGTCGTCGGCGAGCTTGCGAGCGACGCCGTCGATGAGGCGCGCGCCGAGCTGTGCGATCTTGCCGCCCACCATGGCCTTCACCGAATAGCTGAGGAGCGTGCCTTCACCCTCCGGCGATAAGGCGACCTCTGCCCGGCCTTTGGCGAAGCCGGCAACGCCACCCTGGCCTTCGAAGATCATCGTATAGCCTCGCGGCGCGTCGATGTCCTCGAGCGTCATGACACCCTTGAACCGCGCGCTCACGGGTCCGATGCGCGAGCGGATCGCAAGCTCGTATTGGGTGTCCGAAATCTTTTCGAGCGTTTCGCATCCCGGCACGCACGCCTTCAGCACCTGCGTATCGTTCAGTGCCTCCCACGTCTCATTCTGCGGCAGCGGCACGATCTGCTGTCCGGTCATTTCCATTTGAATTTGTCTCCTTTCGCGACCGGCGCATGCCGCCCGCGTGTCGGAGTATAACGGCCTGCGCGCGCCGGCCGCAGCGACGCGGGGCGCGCGCCGCAGGAACGCAAGAGTGATTACCTAGCCGGAATCCGTACCACTTGCGAGCGCGCAATCGGCCGCCAGGCGGCGAAGCTCACGCGACGCCGTGACCTTCTGCTCGCGCACGTAAACCTCGTGGTTGTGCTCAACCTCGTCCAGCCGGTAGAGATAGTTGACCATCATCCCGAGAGATTGCCGGAGCCCGCGCGCTGAAGTGTCGGCAAGCCAGTTGAGACGCTCGAGCCGGGCGCCATTACCCAGATGAAACCGCGCGACCGCGTCTGCGGCTTCGCCCTCATGACGTGCGCGCGTAAGGTAGTACGCGGCGTACGGCATGAGCGATTTACGCATGCGGTCGCTCGCGTCAGCGTCGGTGTGCCAATCCTCGTTATCGACCGCCGCCAGATCGGCGCCGCCCCGCTGCGGATCAGCCATTGACGCGGTTCCGGCACGCACTGCTTCGAGCCATGCAGTGAAACCTGGAATCGGCGACAGCGTGGCAAACGTCTTGATGCGGGGGAACTCCTGACCGAGCCGCTGCGCGACCTGCTTGATGAGGAGATTGCCGAACGAAATCCCGCGCAAACCCGTCTGGCAATTGGTGATCGAATAGAAGATCGCGGTGTCAGCGGTGTGGGGGTCGATCTGCGGCGCCTCGAGCGCGAGCAGCGGCTCGATCGCGGCGCTCATGCCGCGGGTGAGCGCGACTTCGATAAAGATGAGCGGCTCATGCGGAAGCGCGGGATGGAAGAACGCAAAGCACCGGCGATCGCCCGCAAGCCGCCGCCGCAGGTCGTGCCATCCCGCAATTTCGTGTACCGCTTCATACTCGATGAGCTTTTCGAGAACGATGGCGGGCGTATACCAGTCAATGCGCTCGAGCGTGAGAAAACCGCGATTGAACCACGAGCCGAAGAGGTGCTGCAGGTCTGAATCGATCGCGGACCAGTCGGGATGGGCCTTGAGTGCCGAGAGCACTTCGCGTCGCATGCCGACCAGCGCCGCCGTACCGCCGGGTGCCGTATTGATGCGCCTGAACACCTCCTGCCGCGGGGCTGCGACGCACGCCTGGAGGCGCACGAGATTCTGCTGCGTCCGATCGGCGTGATACGCCTGATATGCAGCATCGAGCGCCGCTGCGTCGGGCGCGAAGTCGGCGATCAGCCGGTCGAAGAACGCGGGTCGCGCGGCGGGCGTCAATTCGTTGTAGGCGGCGAGGGCATCGCGAGCGAGTACGGCGCCCGAGACTTCGCCGCTTTCAGAAATCAGCGCGTGGCAAAGCTCGATCGCCTCGCGCGCCCGCCGCTGCTCACGGCGCTTTTCCACCGGATGCGTGACCGAGCTCACGACCCGCTTCAGGAAGGAGGGCGCTTTGGCCACGTATTCCAGGAAAGCCTGGACGGGCCCGGCCTTTCTCGCGGCCTCATTCGGCGATGGGCCGGGCATAAGATCGTCGAGCCCGGCAAGCCGCACCGCCGAAGGGTGTGTGGACTGTACTGGTGCGATGGTTGATGGCATAGCCGCTATATAATGCTCCGCAACACTGTGTTGTCGCAGAAAACTGTTGCAGTTTTTGTAACCGGTTGCACGGAACGTGCCAAGTGTGCCGGTCATTACCGCTTTACGCATGCTGGAGTGAGGGATCTTTTCCTCTTTTTCAGTGGAGGTCAGTTTTGGATAGCGTCGATCTGCAGGTCCTGAAAAGTGCGCGCGAGTGGGTGCAGCGCGGTCATCGCGTCGTGCTTGCGACTGTTGTGAAGACGTGGGGCTCGGCGCCGCGCCCGATCGGTGCGCTGACTGCGATCAGGGACGATGGCATGGTCGAAGGCTCCGTCTCCGGCGGTTGCGTGGAAGACGACATGATCGCGCGTGTGCGTTCACGCGATCTCGTGCAGGACAAGCCCGCGTCGACGAGCTACGGCGTTTCGGCCGAGGACGCGCAGCGCTTCGGGCTCCCGTGCGGCGGGACGCTCGAGCTCGTGCTCGAGCCGCTCGGCCCGCAAAGCGGCCTCGACGAGCTCCTCGCGCGCGTCGAGCGCCACGAGCTCGTGAAGCGCAAGCTCGACATGGTCACGGGTTCAGTCGAGATCAGCGCCGGAAAGTGGTCCGATCAGCTCGCATTCGACGGAAGCGCGCTCACGTCGATTCACGGACCGCACTGGCGCCTCCTGATCGTCGGAGCGGGCCAGCTTTCGAAATACCTTGCACAGATGGCGCAGGCACTCGATTACAAGGTCACGGTCTGCGATCCGCGAGAGGAATACGCGGATATCTGGGACGTGCCTGGAGTTGACGTCAACCGCGGCATGCCCGACGACGTGGTGATCGCAATGAACATCGATGCGCACAGCGCGGTTGTTACGCTCACGCACGACCCGAAGCTCGATGACATGGCGCTCCTCGAAGCGCTCAAGTCGCCTTCGTTCTATGTCGGTGCGATCGGCTCGAAGAAAAATAACGAAGCGCGGCGCGCACGACTCGCCGACTTCGATCTCTCGCAGCGCGAGATCGATCGGCTGCACGGGCCGGTCGGGCTCAAGATCGGCAGCAAGACGCCGCCCGAGATCGCGATCGCAATCCTTGCAGAAATGACGGCGGTAAAAAACGGCGTTCAGCTTGCAGGCATGATCGAGCTGCCCAAGCAGACGACGCAGGGATGTGCCGCGCCGGTCGCGCGCTGACGCGCCTTACGTACTTCTTCAGCAGCGGAAAATGAAACTCGCATTCATTGGTCTCGGCGTCATGGGCGCGCCCATGGCCGGGCATCTCGCACGTGCGGGCCACGACGTGACGGTATACAACCGCACTGCGTCGAAAGCCGGAAGGTGGGTGGCGCAGTACGGCGGGCGCGCCGCTGCCACGCCTGTGGCAGCAGCGCAAGGTGCTGCGATCGTTTTTTCGTGCGTCGGCAACGACGACGATCTTCGGTTGGTCGCTGCGGGTGCTGACGGCGTTTTTAGCGGAATGGCGCGCGGCGCGATCCTCGTCGACCACACCACCACTTCCGCGACCGTCGCAGCCGAGCTCGCAGAACTTGCCGTCACGCGCGGTCTGTCGTTTCTCGATGCACCGGTCTCCGGCGGACAGTCCGGGGCAGAGCAGGGGATCCTCACGGTGATGGCGGGCGGCGACGCTACGGCGTTCGGCACGGCGAAGCCGGTCATCTCGCACTACGCGCGCGCAGTCACGCTGATGGGGCCGTCGGGGGCGGGGCAGAGGACGAAGATGGTGAACCAGATCTGCGTCGCGGGCGTGGTCGAAGGGCTCGCAGAAGGGCTGGCCTTTGCGATAAACGCGGGGCTCGATGCAAAGCAGGTCGTTGACGTCATCTCTAAAGGCGCAGCGACGTCATGGCAGATGGAGAACCGCGGTCACACCATGGCGGACGGCAAGTTCGACTTCGGTTTCGCTGTGGACCTCATGCGGAAGGACCTTCGAATCGCCATGGAGGAAGCGCGTGCGAATGGCGCCGAGCTCCCGGCGACTGCGCTCATCGATCAGTTCTATGCCAGGGTCCAGAAGGGCGGCGGCGGGCGGCTCGATACGTCGAGTCTGATCAAGCTGCTGGTCAGGCAATCGTGAACGTCGTGCCCGCACTGCCCGCGGCAACGGTCACGCTCGTGCGCGACACCGCGCGCGGTCTCGAAGTCCTCATGCTTCAGCGTAATCACCAGTCAGGTTTCATGCCCGGGATGTTTCTGTTCCCCGGGGGTGCCGTGGATACGGGCGATCGAGCCGCTGCGGTGACTGCCCGCTGCCGCGGTCTCGATGACAAAAGCGCGAGCGCTGCCCTGGGCATGGCCGAGGGCGGTCTCGCCTACTGGGCTGCGGCAATTCGCGAATCGTTCGAGGAAGCGGCGGTGCTTCTTGCCTATGACCCGCAAGGTGAGCTCGTAAATCCACTGGCGCCGGAGCGCGCCGAGCGATTCAGCGAATACCGCCGCAAGCTGAATGCAGGCGAAGAGGACTTGAGCCTGATGCTCGAGCGAGAAAATCTGACACTGGCAGTCGAGCGGCTTACATACTTCAGCCACTGGATCACGCCGGTGAGCGCGCCGCGGCGCTACGACACGCGCTTCTTCGTCGCGGTCGCGCCCGAGGGCCAGGAAGCCGCGCCCGACAATGTCGAAGCGATCCATCACGTGTGGCTGAGTCCGGGTATGGCAGTCGAACGCCATCGCTCGGGCGAATACAAGATGCGTACGCCGACAACGCGCACGCTCGAGACGTTTGCGGCCTTCGACACCACCGCCGCGCTCATCGATGGGCTCCGCGAACTGCCGCGGATTCCCGCAATGCTGCCGCGCATTGCACCCACGGGCGCGCGACTCCTCCCCGGCGACCCCGGTTACGATGAGCTCGCAGGCGTGGAGACTCAGGGCCGATGGAAAACATAGTTCCGGGCGTCGTAGTCGAGCTCTCGCCTTCGGTGAGGCGGATCACCGCGCCGAATCCGGGCGTGATGACCGGCCCCGGCACCAACAGCTACATCGTGGGGACGCGCGAGCTTGCGCTCATCGACCCCGGCCCTGAAATCGCTCTACACGTGCAGACGCTCACGCAAGCCGTGGGTAACCGGCTCAAGTGGATTCTCTGCACGCATACGCATCTCGACCACTCGCCGGCAGCGCGAGCGCTGAAGCGCGCTACGGGCGCGCGGATCGGCGGTCTCGCGTGCGCACAGGATGGCAGGCAGGACGCCGAGTTCTGTCCCGACCGCGTGCTCGCTGACGGGGATACGGTCACGCTCGAGGGTGTGACGCTGCGCGCGGTGCACACACCCGGACACGCATCGAACCATCTCTGCTATCTCTACGAAGGCGAGAGAATCCTTTTCACGGGCGATCACGTCATGCAGGGCTCTACGGTCGTGATTTCGCCGCCGGACGGAAACATGCAGGCGTACTTCGCATCGCTCGAGAAGCTTCTCAGTCTCGACCTCGCGGCGCTCGCACCGGGGCATGGGCGTCTCATCTCAACGCCACACGACGAAGTGCGACGACTCGTTGCACACCGGCTGAAGCGCGAGAGCAAAGTGGTCGAGGCCCTGGCGCGAAAAAACCCGGGAACGCTCGATGAGCTCGTGGCGCTCGCGTATGACGACGTATCGGCGAAGCTGCACCCGGTCGCGCGCCGCTCGCTGCACGCGCATCTGATCAAGCTCGCCGCGGAAGGTCGCGCTCGCGAGAACGGAGATCGCTGGGCGCCGGCTTAAGCGCCGCTGTTCGGGGACACCAGCAGCGCCAGAAGATCGGCGACTGTATGCGTTTCGATCTCCCGCGCGACCGCGGCGATTCTATCGACGGGCAGGTGCGGATTTATGCCGCAGAATTTTTTCGCGATGCCTGCCGCATCGATCGGAGCCGCAGCAGAGCCCGACGGATCGAGGATGTCGGCGCGCACCCATGCGCTGTCAGCCCGCGCGGCCACCCAACCCGCGAAGTGGACAGGGTAAAGCTGATCGAGCTTCGGATCCGACACGAGCTCGAGCGAGTCGGCGAGCGCAACGAGGTTTCTGTCCGCGATCCTTTCATCGGTGAACTGCGCAGGGAGTACTTCACCATCCATCAGCGCCGCCGCGACGATATAGCGCAGGCTCATCTGCGCGTTCAAAGCGCTGCTCGGGCGATAGTCGAAGCCGCACTGGACATCGACGACTTTGCTCAAACCCACGCGAACGGGCCGCTTCACATCCCACGGGCTGCCGAGCTTTGCGCGTAAAGCGAGCGCCGCGTCGACGTAAGCATGCGTGCTGCCGCAGCACGAGTACGGTTTGACGGAGTTTGATTCGAGATGCCACACCTCGCCAAGCTGAGCGGTCAGCGGCGCAGGATCTGACGCGTCGGAGTACGCTTTCAGCACGCCCCCGTCCGCGAACTCGTAAATCTGTGTGGGCCCGGTGAAGCCGAGCTGTGCAAGCTCCGCCGCCATTACCCCGGAGTGTGCGGCCTTGCCGGCGTGAAGCCGTTTACTCATCGCGCCATCCGCGTTGAACGCCCACACGCCGCCGCCCTGCGTGCCGGCGAGACCCAGCGCCCACGCGGTGCGCTCAGCATCGAGTTTCATCAGGGCCGCGCACGCGGCTGCGGCGCCGAAAGGACCGCACACGCCGGTAATGTGCCAGCCGCGCAGACGCGTCGCCGATGGATTGAGGGCGAGGCTCGAGCGAATCATCACTTCGTAACCCGCTGCGACTGCGGTGACCAGCTCGCTGCCGCTCGAGCGCAACTTCTCTGCCATCGCGATCGCGGCAGGGATGACGACGGCGCCCGCGTGCAGCTTCGCGTTGTGATAGTCGTCGAGCTCGAACGCATGCGAAGCGGTGCCGTTGACGAGCGCCGCGTCGGCCGCGCGCAGCGTGCGGGTCGCCTCGCCCCACACCGTCGCCTCGCCGGCGCCTCCGCTCTTACGCGTCCACTCGAGCAGCATTTGCGCCCACGGCGTCTTGTAACCGTAGATGCCACAGCCGACGGTGTCGAGCAGTGCGCCGCGAACGACTTCGCGAGTGCGTTGGGGCAGATGCTCGTATCGGAGGTTCGAAATCCACGCAGCGACTTCAAGAGTCGTCGCCGGTGCTGCTGCACGGTCCATGTTCATGGCGCGCTCCGTGTCGATGAGTTGATTGATGATACTTTACCTGAACACCTTCGCGCCGGTGCCAACGCAGTCAGCGCCGGGACAGGAAGCTGGTAGCCACCAGATTCACCGCGTTCATCCAGAACACCGGCGCCACACCGAACGCGGCGCCTACTGCGCCGCAGATGATCGGCATGCTCATGCGCGCGATATTGTTCACCGTCAGGCGCAGTCCGGTCATCTCGCCGGTACGGCCGGCGGGCGCGCGCTCATACGAAATGCTCATGAGCAGGGGCTGCGTGGCGCCCACCCCGAGCCCGATCACGAACGCCGCAGCCATCAGGGCCCACGCGCTGCGAAACAGCGGGAAAACGGCAAACCCCGCTGCGGCGAGGAGCAGGAACCAGACCATGATCTGTTCGACGCTCAGGTGTTTCATGATTGTGGCCAGCATGAATCGCGTGAGAATGATCGCCAACGCGTAGGCGCCGAGGATGATGCCGATCACAGAAGCGGAAAGGCCGATCTGGTGTGCGAACACCGGCACGTAAAACGCGAAGAGCTCTGCTGATGCGACCGAGAGCCCGCTGATGATGATCAGCTTCCTCAGCGTCTTGTCCGAAAGCAGGTCGAGTGTGTTCCGCTTCGCGGTGCTGGGCGGCGGTCGCGCGATACGTGTGAGGTGCGGCTTGAAGACGAGTATTGCGATCGGCACCAGCGGAAAGAACGCGAAGAGCAGGAAGGTCGTTGAGTGTCCCAGGTGATCGATCGAAAAGCCGGCGAAAACCGGTCCGATCAGGCCCGATGCGGAGTAGCCGATCGTCAGCCACGCGAAGTGGCGGGTGCGATGCTCGGGTTTTCCAAGCGCGCCCGCGAGCGTCTGCACGGAAACGTTGAAAAACACGAAGCCGCCGCCCACGAGCGCCGCGAGCGCGAAGAGACCGGTGAGGCCGGTCGAGAGAAAACCGGTGACCATCGCTGCGCACGTGAGCACCGCGCCCAGCAGAAGCGGCATGCGCAAGCCGCGGCTGTCGGCGAGACGTCCGGTGTAAACGCCCAGCAGGAGCGGCATGAGCGCATAACCCGCTGCCAGAAGCCCGACGGTGAACTGGCTTGCACCAAGGTGCAGCGCGTAAAGCGAGACGAGCACCTTGCTGCCGACGTAACAGCTGTGGATCGCCATGCTGATGCCGATGACCGCGAATATCGTCATGCCTTCCAGCCAGCCCGGCGTGTGAGGTATCCGCTTACAGCGAGCAGCACGGCACTCGTCCAGAAAACCGGCGTGACTCCGATCGCAGCGGCGAGGCCGCCTGCGGCGACGGGCACGCCGATGTGCGTGATGTTGTTGATCGTGAGACGCAGTCCGGTCACCTCGCCTGACCGGCCCGCCGGCGAGTGGTTGTAGGCAAGGTTCAGCGTGAGCGGCTGACTGCAGCCAAGCGCGAGCCCGATTCCGAAGGCCAGAACGAAAAGAAGCGGCACATAGTCAACCATCGGGAATGGGATGAATAACGCGGCGCCCGAAAAGGTTGCGGCGGCAAGCACCGGCTCGATCCCGTAGCGTCGCGTGAGCCGCGGGAGCATGACGCGGACGATGAAAGTGGCGATTGCGAAAGCGCCGAGAAGGTTGCCGATCGTTGACGCGCTCAATCCGATGGAGTGACCGTAGATAGGCACATAGAAGCCGAAGAGGTCCCAGCCCGTGGTGACGAGACCGCTCACAATGATCGAGCGGCGAAGAAGCGGCACTTTCAGAAGCTCGAAGGTATTCCGTCGCTGCGTCGCCTGCGCGCTTTTACCTGCGTCGAGGCGCCGATCGATGGCGATGAGCACGATCGGGAGCAGCGTGAACGAAATGAGTATGAGATAGCCGTAGGCATGGCCGAGATAATCGATCGTATAGCCCGCGACGACCGGCCCGATGAGATGGCCGCCGGCGTATCCAAGGCCGAGGGTTGCGAAGTTGCGTGTGCGCTGCTCCGGCGTTCCGAGCGCGCCGCCCAGCGTCTGGTTGGAAACGTTGAAGAAGACGAAGCCCGTGCCGATTAGGACAGCCGATACGAAAAGCATCGGAAGCGTTGCCCAGATCGCGGGAACCGCGAGGCCAAGGCTCAGAAGGACGATTCCGAAAAGCATCGGACGCCGTGCGCCAAGCTGGTCCGAGATGCGGCCTGAGTAAACGCCGAGCATCAATGGAAAGACTGCGTAGACGCCGATCAGAAGGCCGATAGTGAAAGGGCTTGCGCCGAGCTGTAAAGCGGCAAGGGAAGCAACGACGCGGCTCCCGATGTGCGCGCCCTGAACGAGCAGCGTGTTCAGGGTGATGGCGTAAATCGGCTGCACTAAGAAAGGAAGCGGCAGGCGCCGCGTGCGATTTTCATATGCTGGACTTGGGGATTCGCGCCTTCGACTTCAGAACGCGTGCGGCGCCCACTTCAGTGGCCACGCAGGGTCCATTAGAATACCGCACTCGCGCGTCAATCGGAAAGGCGCCGCCTTTGTTTGCTCAGAGATCCAGATTGTGAACATCGAGAATGCGCTCAACATCGAAGACCTCCGCGAGCATGCGCGTGCCGTACTGCCTCGCGTCGCGTATGAATTTCTCGAGCGCGGTGCGGAAGACGAGGTATCGGCGCGCGAGAACCGCAACGTCTTCAGGAATATCCGGCTGCGCCCGCGTACGCTGGTCGATGTGTCGAAACGCTCCCAGCAGTCGACGCTATTCGGCAAGACTCATGCAGCACCTTTCGGTATCGCGCCGACAGGTGCAGCGGGCCTCTACTGGCATGATGCGGACACGGCGCTTGCGCGCGCAGCCGCCGCTGAGAACGTGCCGTTCGTGCTGTCGACCGCCTCTTTCGTCGAAATGGAGCGCGTGGCGAGGGAAGCCGATGGCAGCAAGTGGTTCCAGCTCTACATGTCCAAAGAGCGTGAAGGGGCGGAGCGGCTGATCACCCGCGCGCGCAATGCGGGCTTCGAGGCGCTGGTCGTAACGACGGACGTCAATGTCGGCGGAAATCGCGAGTACAACCGGCGGAACGGTTTCAGCATTCCCTTCAACCTGAACCTTCCGAACATGATCGACGGGGCGCTGCACCCGCGCTGGCTTACGAAGGTTTTCCTGCGCACACTGCTCAAATCCGGCGTGCCGCGCTTCCAGAATGTCGACAGTAATGTGGGCGGGCGCATCGTTGCCAAGAACCTCGAAGAGTTCCGCGCCCGGCGTGACGCCATGGATTGGGACGACCTCGCGTGGGTGCGCTCCATCTGGCCGCGCAAGCTCTTCGTCAAAGGTGTTCTCACGCGCGGCGATGCCCTGCGCGCAGCGGCGATCGGCCTCGATGGTATCTTCGTATCCAACCATGGCGGAAGGCAGTTGGACGGCGCGATCACGCCGCTGGAAGCGCTGCCCGAAATCGCCGATGCCGTGCGTGGCCGTCTTACGATTGCGCTCGACGGCGGCGTCCAGCGCGGCTCCGACATCGTGAAAGCACTCGCGCTGGGCGCCGACTTCGTGTTCGTCGGGCGCGCAACGCTGTATGGCGCGGCTGTCGCGGGTGAGGCGGGTGCAGCGCGCGCGATCCAGATTCTCAAGACCGAAATCGATCGGGTGATGGCGCTTCTCGGTGTGCGCACGATCCAGGAGATCACGCGCGAGCATCTGCTGATCAGCGAAAGCGAACTGAATCAGCGTTCTCATACATAGGAGCCTGCAATGAAACAGATCAAGCTTCCCGCGGTTTTCATGCGCGGCGGCACCAGCAACGCCATCGTATTTCACGCGAACGACCTGCCTCAGGATCGCGCATTGTGGGACGAGATATTCCTTGCCGCGATCGGCAGTCCGGATCCTTACGGCCGGCAGCTCGATGGCATGGGCGGGGGCATTTCATCGCTTTCAAAGGTCTGCGTCGTGGGCCCGTCGACACATCCTGAAGCCGACATCGACTACACCTTTGCGCAGGTGCAGGTGAAGGAAGCGAAAGTCGATTACAGCGCCAACTGCGGCAACATGTCTTCTGCAATGGGTCCGTTCGCGCTGGATGAAGGCATCGTAAAAGCGTCGGGCAGAGAGGCTGTCGTGCGAATTCACAACACCAATACCAGGAAGATCATTCACGCGCGGTTCGTCATTGACGACGGACTCTCCGCCGTCGATGGCGATCTCGCGATTCCGGGTGTTGCCGGGACCGGATCGCCCGTTCGGCTCGAGTTCAGGCAGCCCGGCGGTGCGACAACAGGCAAGCTCCTGCCGACCGGTAATGCATCGGACACGCTCGACGTGCCGGGTGTCGGCCGGATCACGGTGTCGATGGTCGATGCGGCAAATGCGTGCGTGTTCGTAAACGCGAAAGACGTGGGCCTTGGTGGAACCGAGATGCCCGATACGCTCGATAACGCGGAGGAGGTTCTGAGGAAGCTCGGAGCGATCCGGATCGCGGCGTCAGTCGCCATGGGCATCGCGAAAGACGCCGGCGAGGCTCAGCGCAAGAAGTCGGTGCCCTTCGTGGGATTCGTTTCACCGCCGCAGGCCGCAAAGCTTCTGACGGGTGAGACGATCGAAGCCGGCGCGATCGACCTCACGGCGCGCATGCTCTCGAATGGGCAGCCGCACCGCGCGCTGCCGCTCACTGCATCGCTTTGTATGGCGGTCGCCGCCCGCATCGAGGGCTCAGTGGTTCACGCAGCAACACGACCGACCGACGATCCGGAATCCGAGATCCGCATCGCCATGCCGTCGGGGATCCTGACGGTCGCCGCATCCGTGAGACAACGCAATGGCGAGGTGCACGCGGAGCAGGGCGCTTTCTATCGCACGCAGCGGCGCCTGTTCGAAGGTTACGTGTGCGTACGCGCCTCGCGTGTCGGTGAAGCCTCGAAAGCCCTCGCCGGCAACGCCGAAAAAGTCGCTGCCTGGTAGCGCTTGTCTATTGCGGCGCGCCGCGCGCCCAGTAGTCGGGCGCCGCTTTGGCTTTCGCGAGCGCTTCCGCGGTTTCGAACCCCGGCGCCATGGACCCCGCCGTTCCTGCCATTACCTGGTGGTGCTCGATATCGAGAAGGCGCAGCCAGCTTTGCTGCCCCATTGTGAGCGCGATGAAGCAACCGAGCTCGACCAGCTCCGGTTCGGCGAAATGGCTTTTGAGCCGCGCCCAGAATGCATCGTCGGTATTGAGGCGCCACGTAATCGCTTCCGCATAAGCCAGGGCGGCTTTCTGTTTGTCGCTGTACTTCGACGATTTTTCGAAATTCACAAGGTCGTCGGTCTGTGTCTCTTCGAGCTGCTCGCCGAAAGCCTTGATCGAGCGCTGGTTGCCGCAAAACTCGCACTTCACAGAGCGGGATACGTACAGGCGACACAGCTCCTTCACTGCGTGATCGCACACCCCTGTGTGGAAGATGTCGCGCCAAGAGTTTGCAAATGACCAGAACGCGGCGGGTACGTGCGCGCGCACGGCGGAGCTCTCAGGACGCGGCGTGCCTTCGCGCGCGCAGCGCTCCAGCTCCTTACGCATGGCATCGTCCATTCGATCGAGCGGCACATAGCTGATTCGCTGTTCAGTCAAGAGACTCTCCTTGGGTCAGGCAATTCGTTCAGACACCCGCTGGGTGTGGCGTGCTCAGTGCCGGGCGCAGGACGGCGGCGAGCGGCACGCTCAGCAGAACGGCGATGCCGATCACGCCGATCGCGGTATGCACGCTGGCCACATCGCCCAGGAGGCCGTAGCCCAGGGGCGCCGCGATGCCGCATAAAGATCCGATTGTATAAAAAAGTCCGAAGGCGCGCGGCAGGCGGTCCTTGTCCACGAGATCGCCGATGGTCGCATACAGCACGGATGACGTGCCCTGCAGAGCCACTCCGAGTAGCGGTAGAAGGATCATCACGCCGATCCCTGGCAACGCCAGTGCCGAGAGGATACCGAG
>JBKJPI010000459.1:0-5304 GCA_046595235.1 Burkholderiales bacterium
GGTGCACCTGCCGAGGTGCACCGGCTTCGAAGAAAAGCCCCTGCCCGTTTTCTTTGAAGCCGGTGCACCTGCCGAGGTGCCCGCAGCCACGGCAGACGACGAGAGCTCTGACGATACCCCTACGGCGCCCCCGCCTCCGACGCGCCCAAAACTGCAGATCGTGAAGTAACGCCCGAGGGCGTTACTTCGCGACGGGCCTTTGCTCGCTCCGTGAGTCCCCGCAATGAGCCGCGTTCGAGGGGTCGTGTTCGACGGCCGGATCGCGCCCTCAGAATAACGCCTTCCCGAGCATAACCGCACCCACGATAAAGCCGATCGCCACGATGAGGCAGAGAAAAAACAGAATCTTCGCAACGCGTTTCGCACCCGCTGCGACGCCGGTGAAGCCGAAATAGGCGGCCACCAGTGACACGAGGAAGAAGATGAGCGCGTACTTCAGCACCGCCTCATCGACTCCCCATAAAAGTCAGACCGTGGTCAGACTTTCGGACCGCGCCGGAATGTGCCCGCGACGAGCGACACCACGAACAGCACGAGAAAGATGAAGAAGAGGATCTTTGCGATCTCAGCTGCACCGGCCGCGATGCCGCCGAAGCCGAACAGTGCCGCCACCAACGCTATGACAAAAAATAACGCAGCGTAGTACAACATGTTGATCTCCTTGACGAATGCGTCACGGCGTCCGCCGTTAACGCCTGTGAGCAACCCAGTGCAACGGGTGTACCCACGGCCGGGATCCGGGTTCAGCCTGCAACTGGCAGCGGCAGAATTGCGAAATGACGGGTTTTGCGGCGCACTTCCGGCGCGCGGGCCGGACGCGCGACCGATTTCTTTTCATCATACACATAGCGGCCCGCGCAGAACGCGACCGGCTTTGCGTTGAGCGCTTCACGATAGGCTTCACGTACGGCTTCAGCCTGAGCTTCTGCGCGCGCCTCGCGCGCAGACACTTGCGGCTGCCCGGCGTCGACGGTTGCAGCGGGTTGAGAGTGATTTGATTTCGGGATACGCCAGGGAAGGCGCCTGAGTTTTCGCATGGTATAGCTCTCTATTCTCGCGGGAAGTAACTGTCGCAATAATGCAACGAGTGTTCCCAAAAAAGAGCTCGGTTGCCGAGCTCAAAATGGGGACCGTGTGCAAGGTCGATGGCGGTGGTACTGTCGACCTCGCACGGTAATCAGCCGCCCGACGGATGTCTGACCATCGCCTGCTGCGGGCACCTCTGACAAGCGTCCAGCGAATTGTGTAAAGCACAAGTAGTGCCACTCGGGCGCACACGAAGATTCAATGGGTTATGATGCGCTCCGTGTTTTTTTCACTGCGCCGGTTACTGGGCAATGCAAGTTTTACCCTGCCACCGTCGTTTACGCGGGTTAGCCAGCGCCCTATAATCCAACGCCCTGCCGGCATAGCTCAGTTGGTAGAGCAACCGCCTTGTAAGCGGTAGGTCGTCTGTTCGATTCAGACTGTCGGCACCATCGAGGCTAAGGGTTCGACCGCCATCCTCGACTCCGGTGCCGCGTTTCTCCCGGTTCGCGAGCCGCGAAGCGCTAACAAAAAAGTGCGCCGCCGCGTCCGGTTGAAAACCCCGCGATCGGACTTGTTACTTGTTTACAGCGCAAAAAAGCGCGTGACCCCCGCTATGCGCGGGCTTGGAGAAGAGTTGTGATCAAGGTTGAGAACCTCACCAAGGCTTTCGGGCCGAAGCTGGCGGTGAATGACGTTTCGTTCACGGTCGAGCGCGGGGAAGTCCTGGGTTTCCTGGGGCCCAACGGCGCGGGCAAATCGACCACGATGCGCATGGTGACCGGCTTCATTCCGCCAACGTCCGGGAAAATCACCGTAGGGGGCTTCGACGTGGTGCAGGATCCGTTGGGAGCCAAACGCCTGATCGGCTATCTGCCGGAGAACGCGCCGGGATATGCCGAGATGACAGTGCATGGCTTTCTCAACTTCGCCGCAGAGCTTCGCGGACTTCGAGGTGACGCGAAAAAACGCGCAATAAATCGCGCCGTCGAGCTGTGCTTTCTCGAAGCGGTGCTTTATCAGACGATCGACACACTTTCGAAGGGTTACAAGCACCGCACTTGTCTCGCGCAGTCGCTGATTCACGACCCCGACGTCCTCATTCTGGATGAGCCCACCGACGGGCTTGACCCCAATCAGAAACACGAGGTACGAAACCTCATCCGAACGATGGGGGCGAACAAGGTGATCATCTTTTCCACGCACATTCTCGAGGAGGTTGAAGAGACGTGCTCGCGCGTGATCATCATCGACCGCGGCCGGATCGTTGCCAATGGCACGCCTGCCGAGCTGAAAGCGCGCTCGGAGCGGGCAGGAGCCGTACACATCCGCACGCGCGGCCTCGCCGCCGGGCCGTTATTCGAACGACTTGCACAGGTGCCAGGTGCCTCGCGCGTAGAGATCATCAGCGAATCCGAGGCGGGTGTGGTCGCTCGCGTCTATCCGGAGGCTTCAGCGGTTGCAACCCTGACCCGCAGCGTTGCCGAGCTCTCGGCGCGTGAAGGCTGGCAGCTCGACGAGATACATACTGAGGAGGGGCGGCTCGACGAAGTGTTCCGCACCATCACGCTTCCCGATACTGTGAGGCGGGCAGCATGAGCGCATGGGCCAGCATCCGGGCAATCATGAAGCGCGAGCTCGGTGGTTATTTTACGTCCCCCATCGCTTATGTCTTCCTGGTGATCTTTCTCCTGCTGACGGGTTTCTTCACGTTTACTGTCGGCAATTTCTTCGAGCGCGGTGAGGCTTCACTCGTTTCGTTCTTTACGTGGCATCCATGGTTGTATCTGTTCCTGGTGCCTGCCGTCGGAATGCGGCTGTGGTCCGAGGAGCGTCGTCTTGGCACGCTCGAGCTGCTGCTGACCATGCCGATCACTACATGGCAGGCGATCGTCGGAAAGTTTCTGGCGTCGTGGCTTTTCCTCGGCCTGGCGCTGGTGCTCACTTTTCCCGTGATCATCACGGTGAACTGGCTGGGCGACCCCGATAACGGCGTCATCGCCGCGGGGTATGTCGGAAGCTTCCTGCTCGCCGGCGCTTACCTCGCAATCAGCTGCATGACTTCGGCCATGACCCGCAACCAGGTCATCAGCTTCATCCTGTCGGTCATGATCTGTCTGTTCCTGATCCTCGCCGGCTACACGCCGGTAACCGATCTCCTCACGCGTTTTGCCAACCCGGTCGTTACGCAGGCCATCGCGGCATTTTCGGTCATGACGCACTTCGAAGGTTTCCAGCGCGGTGTCCTCGACATTCGCGACGTCATCTTCTTCGCCTCGGTGATTGGCTTCGCGCTTTTCACGACTGGCGTCATCATCCGCAACCAGCGCGCCGGTTAGGGCTCCCACTATGAAACGCAGCAGAGAAGTACTCTGGTATTCGGCAGGCGGAATCGTCGCGCTTCTGGCGATACTCATCGCGATCAATTTCATTCTCAGCGCCTTCAACGCGCGCGCCGATCTCACCGAAGGGAAGGTGTACACGCTGTCGCCCGGCACGCGTGCGATCGTGTCCAAGCTCGACGCGCCGGTGCGGATCCGCTTCTATTACACGCAGGGCAGCAACGCGGTGCCGGTCGGCCTCAAAACGTTTGCGCAGCGCGTGGAAGACCTGCTCAACGAATACAAGGCGGCCTCGAACGGCAAGGTCATCATCGAGCGCTTCAACCCGGAGCCCGATTCGGACGCGGAAGACTCGGCGGCGCTCGACAATGTCGAAGGCCAGATGACGAACACGGGCGAGAAGTTCTACCTCGGCCTTGCCGTGTCTTTCCTCGATCAGAAATCAGCGATCCCCGTACTGTCGCCGGACCGTGAGCGCCTGCTCGAATACGACATTACACGCGCCATCGCGCAGGTAGCGTCCACGAAGAAAGCCGTGGTCGGCGTCATGAGCGCGTTGCCGGTGCTGGGCCGGCCGCTGAACCCCATGTCGAAGCAGCAGCCCATGGAGCCGTGGGTTATCGGTGCAGAGCTGAAGCGCCTCTTCGACGTGCGCAAGGTCGAGACAGACGCGAAGAAGATCGACGACGAAATCAAGGTGCTCCTCGTCGTCCATCCGCGCAACGTAATGGAAGACGCCGAGTACGCGATCGACCAGTTCGTGCTTCGCGGCGGCAAGCTCATCGTATTCGCAGATCCCTATGCGTATTTCGACCAGCAGCCGGACATGCAGAATCCGTTCGGCGGCAATCAGGCGGGGCAATCCGCGCTCTTCAACCTCTTCAAGGCGTGGGGTTACGAGCTCACGATGAATCAGGTGGTAGCGGATCTCACGTTTGCGAGCGGCGCGGGGCCGCGGCTCCTGCCCACGCTTCTGGCGCTGCCGGCCGAAGCGCTCAACCAGGAAGATGTGGTGATGAGCCAGGTCGGAACGCTCCTCGTGCCTTTTGCCGGCGCCTTCAAGGGAAAGCCTGTCGAGGGACTGACCCAGACTGTGCTCGCCAAAACCTCCAAAAATTCCATGCTGGTCGATCTCATCATCGCGACGCTTTCAGGTGAGCCTTCTACGCGCGGCTTTCAGCCGTCCGCTGAGGAGTATCCGCTGGCGATGCGTCTTGCAGGCAAATTCAGGACGGCGTTCCCGAATGGCCGCCCGGAGGCGATGGTGCGTCCCGGCGAGAAGAAGCCGGAGCCGCCGAAAGACGAGAAGCATCTGCGCGAGAGCGCAGCAGATAACCAGGTCGTCCTCGTGGGCGACGTGGACATGTTGAGCGACGGCGCTGCGGTCGAAGTGCAGGATGTATTCGGGCAGAAGGTCGTGGTTCCGCGCAACGGCAACCTCGCGTTCGTGCAGGGGCTTATCGAGCAGTTCTCCGGCGACCAGAACCTCATGGGTCTTCGCAGCCGGGCTTCGTTCACGCGGCCGCTGACCGTCATCCGCACGATGGAAGCCGAAGCTCAGCAGCGCTACCTCGGCGAGATCAAGAAGCTCGAGGACAGTCTCAACCAGACGCAGGAGAAGCTGCAGGAGATCCAGAAGGGTAAGCCTGGCGCCGCCGCGTCGAGCTCGATCCTCACGGCTGAGCAGCAGACCGAGATCGACAACTTTCGTAAAAAGACGGTCGAGACGCGCACCGAGTTGAAGGAGGTGCGCAAGAACCTGCGGGTCGAGACCGACCGCCTCGAATTCTGGACCAAGGTCTTCAATATCGCGCTGATCCCGTTGCTGGTCGCTATCACCGGACTCGTGCTTGCGCTCGCCAAGCGCCGGCGCGCTGCGGCCGCAGCGGTGCGCTCTTAACAACATCGATAAGCGCATAAATGAGCTTTCCATGAC
>JBKJPI010000378.1:0-8697 GCA_046595235.1 Burkholderiales bacterium
CATCTTCGGCGGCCTTTGCAAGCTCGATGGCGCGCTCCACCGGCAGGTCCCACGGATGAAACAAGTCAAGCTCCGGAAATTCGTGCGCCAGAAGTTCGGGGTCTGCGAGACCCGCGCAATCGTCAGGGGCCGTGAAACTGGCGATCGACAGCGCGGCATCCACCGTATCACGCATGGCCTGGGCCGAAAAATCGGAGCTGCTCGCGTGCCCCCGCTTCTGGCCGCAGTAAACGGTGACGGCAATGCCCTTATCACGGTTGTACTCGATCGTTTCGACTTCACCCCGGCGCACAGTCACGGTCTGGCCGAAGCCTTCGCTGACCTCACTCTCGGCGGATGTGGCGCCGCGACTCTTTGCATAACTCAGCACATTGCTGCCAAGCTCGCGGAGTTGATCGAGGTCATAGGAAAAGCGGGTCGAGGGCATGTCGGAAACCGTGAAGGGATAAGGGCGGTGAGCGGGGACTGTCAGACGCGGGTGCGAAACGGCACCGCTTGGTCAATCAGGAGCGGCTTAACGATGAGAAAGCGCTAAAAATCGTTATGATAGCAGCTCCCGCCGCGCCGCTTCCCCCATGTCAGACGAGCTTCCAAGTAAAAGTCAGCGCAAGCGCGACATGCACGATCTGCAGACGCTCGGCGCGGAGCTCGTCGACCTCAACGACGATCAGCTTGCCGCCGTCGATCTGCCCGAGCTGCTGCTCGATGCGGTGCAGGCTGCGCGCAGCATCACGAAGCACGAGGCGCGTCGGCGGCAGATGCAGTACATCGGAAAGATCATGCGCCACGTCGATCCCGAGCCGATACGCGCGCAGATTGCTTCGTGGCAGGCGGTGTCGGCTGCGCATACGGCGCGGTTGCATCTCGTCGAGCGCTGGCGCGACCGGCTGCTGCAGGATGAAGACGCAGTCACGCAGCTTGCGAATGAATATCCCGGTGTAGACATTCCGCGCATACGTCTGCTCATTCGAAATGCCGCGCGCGAGCGCGCCAGCGAGCAACCACCGAAAAGCTACCGCGTCCTTTTCAAGCTCCTGAACGCGCTGATCGGCACCACGCGCGACGCATGAATACCAGCGGCTATACTCGCAACGATGAATGAAGAACTTCTGATAGGTCTCATCTCGATCAGTGACCGGGCATCGCAAGGCGTTTACAAAGACGAAGGCATTCCGGCGCTCGAGGCGTGGTTTGGCCGGGTCATTGCGGCACCTGCATGGCGTACCGTCACACGCCTCATTCCCGACGAGCAACCGATGATCGAGGCGACGCTGAAGGCGCTCGTCGATGAAGAAGGCTGCCACCTCGTACTCACGACGGGCGGCACCGGACCTGCGGTGCGCGACGTGACGCCTGAAGCAACGCTCGCGGTCGCCGATCGCGAAATGCCGGGCTTCGGCGAGCAGATGCGCCAGGTGAGTCTCAAGTTCGTGCCCACCGCGATCCTCTCGCGGCAGGTAGCGGTGATACGCAAGCAGGCGCTCATCATCAACCTTCCAGGGCAGCCGAAAGCGATCAGGGAAACGCTCGAAGGCCTTAAGGACGAGGACGGCAAGACCCTCGTCAACGGCATCTTCGCCGCAGTACCGTACTGTATCGACCTGCTCGGCGGGCCTTATATCGAAACGCACGACCAGGTGGTGAAAGGCTTCCGCCCGAAATCGGCAATTCGTCCCAAATCATGACTGCAAAACTACTCGAATCCATAGAAGTCGAAACCGGGCCGAAGCCCGCGGCAAGCGTGATCTGGATGCACGGGCTCGGCGCTGACGGCAATGACTTCGTGCCGATCGCGCATGAGCTCGATCTGAAAGGCGCGCCGGACATCCGCTTCGTTTTTCCACACGCGCCGATGCAGCCGGTATCGATCAACAACGGCCATGTCATGCGCGCGTGGTACGACGTGAGATGGGGCGATCTCGAAGGCCGCTCGAAGGAGCCCGATTCAGCCGGCGTCCGAGTCTCTCAGGCGGCCATCGGTGCAATCATCGAACGCGAAATCTCCCGGGGCATCCCCGTCGAACGGATTGTGCTCGCCGGTTTTTCGCAGGGCGGCGCGATCGCGCTTCAGGCCGCGTTACGTTATTCGCAGAAGCTCGGCGGCGTGATGGCGCTATCGACTTACCTGCCGCTTGCTGAAAGCTTCACGAAAGAAGCGAGCGCGCAGAATCGCAGGACACCGATCTTCATGGCGCACGGCAAGGACGATGCCGTCATCCAGCACTCGATCGGCGTGCGTTCGCGCGACGTTCTGGTTGAAGCGGGTTACGACGTCGAGTGGCACGAATACGCGATGGCGCACAGCGTGTGTCTGCCGGAGATCGCCGACATCGCCACCTGGCTCAGGCGAGTGGTCGCGTAATCCTCACCCGACCCCTCTCCTGTGCCATCGAGCGGGCGGGGTCAACGATCCCTCTTCTCCGCGCGGGTAATAGGGAGGATAGGGCAGGTTTACGAGCCGCTGCGCGTTGCCGTGAAGGGCGTGCTGCCGCCGCCTGACTTTATAGTTCCCGTCATCGTGTCGCCGTTCACCTTTGCGGTGTATTCGCCCCTGCCCGCGGTGAATGTCACCTGATCGGCGCGCACGGTGCCTTTGATCTGCGTCTTCTCGCCAAGCGATCCAGTGAGATTCTGGTAAGTTTGTTTAAGGGCAAGCTCGCCGTCAGGCAGCTTCCACCGGCCTTCGACTTTAGCCGGCACGATCCACAAATACGCCGTGCAATACGCGGTGCAGCCTTCCTTTTCGTTAACGTTTTGTGTGCTGTCCGCCTGCCAGTCCCCCATCGTGAACGAGTTCGAAACGACGCGCGTGCCGGGCTTCATTTCGAGAATTTTGGGACGCAGCCTCACGTTGAGCTCTGGCAGAAGGAAGAGCGTGATGACGGTTGCTTTGGAAAAATCCGTTTCGAAAATGTCACCCTGGATGAACTTGGCCTTGTCGCCGAAGCCTTCCTTCTGCGCATTGCGGCGCGAAAGCGCAACCATGTCGGGGTTGTACTCGACGCCGGTGGCGTTTGCGCCACGCTTTGCGGCCGTGATCACGGTGCGCCCGTCGCCGGAGCCGAGATCAAAATGAATGTCGCTGGCCGTGAGCTTCGCCATGTCGAGCATTCTGTTCACGAGCGCCTGCGAGGTCGGAACCCAGACCACATCCTTCCCCTCCTGCCCGACTGACGGCTCGTACGTCGGCTTCTCGGCTTTTTTCGCAGCAGGTTGCGCTTGCGCGAAAACGCTCGCGGTACAGATCGAAAGCAGCGCGGTCATGAGGAAGCGCCTTGAAACGAGTGCTATTGGCATGTTGAACCCTTGAATTGTTAGTACAGAATCCTTAAGCCTGAGCGATCGGTTTGAAGGCCGCCCAGTCGAAATCGTCGCCCGCGTCGAGCATTCGGGAAGGCTCGAATGTGTAGGATTTTCTGCGCCCGCTCATCTCGATCTGCAGATTTGGGTCATACCGTCCGGCGCGCAGCACCAGGCCAATCTCCCCGCGCTCGTCCGGCGTACCGGACAAAAGCACTGCATTTTCGCCTTCACCGCCGACGTGACCCTGCGAAATTCGAACCATGATCACGTTGCGGGAGATCACCTCTATTCCGACGTGAAACTGCCGCTGCTCGTCGCGCAGCACTCGGCGGACGATCCCGACACCCCACTCGGTCGCGCCTTCGACCTGCACGCCAATCAATTCGCCGACGCGGATCCAGTCGGTTGTCGACGATGGCACCAGGGCGCCGTAGCCCCGGTCGCTCGCGTTCTCTACCACCCAGCTCTCGGCGCTGCTCACGCTGAAATTGAGGGCGTCGCTTTCGTCCCGCTCGAGCTCATCCATGAGCGCGAGATAACCGGGGACCACGGTGATCCGGGCCGTCGCGGCACGCCGTTCCGACGTACGGGCGGGCGGCTGATCGGACCAATAGAGCGCGAGATGTCTCATAACGCCGAGCACCGTGTCGGGCGGATACGTAGCGCCGAGGCTGACCGTCGACGGCAGCCCCCCGGTCTGCTCCAGGACGGCGATGACCTCCGCAATCCTTGCCCTGGCGTCGCCGGCGCCAAAGTACCTCAGTGGACCGGGATTCGCCGTGCCGACGAGGCGCACCGGGGGCCTGTCCTGCAGCGGATCGAACGCGTACAGCGCGCCGGGAAAAGGCGCGGACGCGAGCTTGAAAAACTTGCTGAAGTGTCCAATGCAGCGCTCGGCGATCTCCTGCTTCAGCGGCGGGAGCACGTCAGCGCTCGAAGCCCACAGCATCATGACTTTCAGGTAGTCCTGAGCGACAGTCGTGATGCCCTGCGCGCCGAGCTGCAATGTGACCTGCGTATCGACGAAGCCGCCTTTGTCAGCAAAGGTGTAAAGCTCGCCGATTGAACGCCAGAGCGTTGCTTCGAAGGGGCCATAGCGCAGCATCGTCCATTTCACTTCGAGCGCCAGCACGCGAAGCGCACGGGCAACGAAAACCGGAAGCTGTTTCTTGACGGCTGCCGCGCCGCTCGCGCCGCTTTGGTACTGGTGAATAGCCTTTACGTAAAGCGCGCCGAGCGCTTTGGCAAATCTGAAGCCGGCGGTCCACAGCCTGTTTTCCTGAAACTTCTGCTGCCGAGACATCGACAGATACTCGTGCAGAAGCTTCCTGTGGTGAGGCCTCGCTGTCGCATCGAGAAGCTCCGCAAGCTCGAACACGCGCTCGAGCTTGAAGCCTTCGATCTCGTTCAGCCCCTCGATCCACCCGGTGATCTCATCGAGTGCTTTCAGGTGATCGTGCGGCGACAGCTCGGCGATGAGCGCCTTCGCCTGCTTCGGATCCGCTAAGGGATGATCCACCTTGCTGCCGACGATCCACTTCAGCACCTGCCCTCCATGAGCGCCGCGACGGGCGCATTCGAAAAGATCGACGCCATTTAAGTGCCCTTCGAACCAGCGCGAATTCTAAGGTGCATGCGGCACCACCGCCAGTGCCGCAGTGCGGCCGCGGCGCACATCGAGCCGCACGATTATGGCGAGGCCGATCACGAAATAAACGCCGGTAAGAAGAATGGCGAGTCGGTGATCGCCGTTGGACAGCCACGTCACCATGCCATAAGTGAGCGGCCCCAGCACCGCGGACAGTTTCACAGCCAGGCCCCACAGCCCGAAGAACTCCGCGCTCCGCGCCGGCGGGCTCAGGTATCCGACGAGCGCGCGGCCCGCCGACTGGCTCGATCCGAGACAAACGCCGACGACGTTCGCCGCAACCCAGAAAAGTCCCGGGCCTTCCGCCTGCCATGCGAGCACGACCGCGGCCATCCAGCCTAACATCGTCAGTGCGAGTGTAGGCACGTGGCCCAGCCGGTCCTGAACGTGTCCGAACACCAATGCACCTGCAGCAGCGGTTATGTTGACGACGAGGATGAGAACGATCGTGTCACGCGTCGTGAAGCCCATCACCTGCTGCGCGTAGATGGCAGCAAGTGCCACGACTGCCTGAATGCCGGCCTGGTAAAACACCACGCCTATCAGGAAGTGCCGCAGGTCACGGTATCGGGACGCGTGCCGGATCGTTTCGGCCAGGCGGCTCGCGACACTCCGTGCGATGCCGCTCGCATTTGCAGGACGTGCACGCTCGCGGAGGAAAACAAACGCCGGAACACTGGCGAGTGCAAAAAGTGCGGCCGTGATGAGCATCGCGACAGGAACGAAGTGCGATGCCGGAAATGCCTGACCCTGAGCCCAGGTGACATAAGCAAGACATAGACTGAGGCTCACGAGACCGCCGAAGTATCCGAGCGCCCAGCCCCAACCCGATACGCGACCCATTGCTTCTTCCGCCGCAATTTCCGGCAGAAATGCAGCGACGATGTTTTCACCCGTACCGAAGAAGAAATTGGAAATCGCAATGAGCAGAATCGCGAGCGCGAGATCGCCCGGGCCTACCAGCGCAAGCAACGCCGTGAACAGCACGCATCCCACAGTCGTCACTGCGAGCAGCTTCTTTTTTGCCGCACGCGCGTCCGCGTATGCGCCCACGAAAGGCGCGGTAAGGATGATCGCAACGTACGACGCTGCGAGCGCGCACGTCCACGCAAACGTCGCCCACGGCGCATTCTGCGCAACTTCCGCGACGAAATACGCATTGAAGATCGCGGTAATGACGACGGTGGTGTAGCCGGAGTTCGCGAAGTCATACATCGCCCACGACCACACCTCGCGCGGCCGGACGCCGGGCGCGAGACTGGAGCCTGTCATGGACTCGAACGTGCGCAGCGTTGAGCGAAGAGGTTTCGGATGCTGGAGCCTGTTATGGCCTTCAACATGCGCGACGAGGCCGCATGGCAGGCTCTCAGGCCTTTCACGATCGAGGGTTTTCCGCCGGCGGCTCGCTTTCGAGGTAACGCTTGAGCAGGCGATTCTCCATGCTTGTTTCCTTGATCACCGCTTTGGCAACGTCGTGAAACGAGACGACCCCGACGAGCGTCTCGCCGTCTTTGACCGGGAGGTAACGCACGTGATTGCGCGTCATGAGCTCGCGCAGATCGTCGATCGTGTCCGCAGTGCTGCCGCAAACGGGGTCTCGCACCATGACTTCGCGCGCTTCGAGCACGGCGAGACTGCCACCGCCTGCGTTCAGCGCCTGCAGCACTTCGCGGAATGTCAGCATCCCGACCATCTGCGCGCCATCTGTGACGACGAGCGAGCCGACGTCACGCTGCACCATCAGCTCGACCGCAGTGGTCAGGCGTCCTCCGGCGTCGATGCTGTAAATGGTCCCGCCTTTGAGACGCAATATGTCGCGGATCAGCATGCCGGGCTCCACATTACGGGTGCAATCAGACGATGGTAGCCCATGCGGCGATCGCTGGATAATCCGCGACGCGTGTGTTCCGCTTCCGCGTTTAGCGCGCAGGTTCTTCCGGGTACGCTATGTGCTGCCTCTGCGGAATCGTGCGGTGCGTGGGCGCCGCGATCCTACGTCGGAGATCCGCATGGGTATCAGCTTGAGCATCGGTCCAATCGTCGCGCTTATCGCAGGCATTCTGATATTGATCATGCCGAGACTCCTCAACTACATCATCGCCCTCTACCTCATCATCATCGGCGTGCTCGGTCTCATGGGTGGGGATGGCCGCGTTGGCGGCCGCGTGGGCGCGGACGCGAATGACATGCCGCCGGCGGCAGTGGTGCAGCACGCGCTTCCAGTCCAGCCCATCGGCCCCCTCATCGGTATATAAAAGACGGGGCGTAGCCGCGACAAGAGGTTGCGTGAAGCGGGGTCACAACGGCTTGGTCTCGCCCTGCGCCGGGCGCCATACGAGCAGGCGCTTCTCGGCGACGCTCACCAGGCCATCGAGTGCGAGAGCAAACGCCGTCAGCACGAGGATGCCGGCGAACACGGTGTTGATGTCGAACACCGCCTCTGCCTGCAGGATGAGATAGCCGACACCCGCAGCTGAACCGAGGTACTCGCCTACGACCGCGCCGACGAAAGCCATGCCGACGGCGGTGTGCAGGCTCGAGAACACCCAGCTCGTCGCAGACGGGAGATACACCGTGCGCAACAGATCGCGCGAGCTCGCGCCGAGCATCCGCGCGTTCGCGAGCACCACGGGGCTGACTTCCTTCACGCCCTGGTAAACATTGAAGAACACGATGAAGAATACGAGCGTCACGCCGAGCGCCACCTTCGACCAGATCCCCAGGCCGAACCAGACTGCAAAGATCGGCGCCAGGATGACGCGCGGCATCGAATTCAGTGCCTTGATGTAAGGGTCCAGCAGCGCCGAGGCTAGGGGTGAAAGCGCAAGCCACAGCCCCACGCTGAGGCCGAGTAACGTACCGAAGAAAAAAGCGAGCGCCGTTTCGACGAGCGTGATCCACAAGTGGCCGTAGATTTTCCCTTCGGCGAACCACTCCCACGTCTTCTCGAGCACCGCGAGCGGCCTACCGAAAAAGAACGGTGGCAATATTTCAGTCGCGGTCAGCACATGCCATGCGACGAACACCGCAACGAGTAGGAGAACCTGGTAGATCCAGAGGCGCTTCAATCGTTTCCCCTCACCCTACTTCTGGCTTTGCACATAACCTTTCATCACTTCGTCTTTCATCGTGAGCCAGATCTCGCGATGCAGCTCGACGAAGCGAGGCGTGAGACGAATGTCCGCGACGTCGCGCGGCCGAGGCAAGTCGATCACGTATTCGCCGATCGGATGCGTGGCAGGTCCCGCTGACAACACCACGACGCGATCAGAGAGCGAGATCGCCTCCTCGAGGTCGTGCGTGATGAAGACCACCGATTTCTTATCGGCCGACCAGAGCTCGAGCAGCTCGTTCTCCATCAACTGCCGCGTCTGCACATCGAGCGCCGAAAACGGCTCATCCATGAGGAGAATTTGCGGATCCATGATGAGCGTCTGCGCAAGTGCAACGCGCTTCTTCATGCCGCCCGACAGCTGGTGGGGATAACGGTGCCCGTGCCCCACAAGGCCAACGCGCCCGAGCCAGTCGCGCGCTTTCTCGTGTGCTTCTGCTTTCGAAGCGCCGCGATAGATCAATCCGACGGCGACATTGTCCAGCGCGCTCATCCAAGGCATCAGCGAATCGGTCTGAAAAAGGTAACCAGCCTTCCGGTTGAGCCCGGTTAACGCATCGCCGAACACGGTGACGGTGCCGCCTGACGGATCAAGGAGACCCGCGGCAATGTTGAGCAGCGTCGACTTGCCGCA
>JBKJPI010000431.1:0-2618 GCA_046595235.1 Burkholderiales bacterium
CTTCGGCGAGCAGCGACACCGGCTGAAGGTCTTTCTGCGGATCGAACGGCAGGTTCGAGTAGAGGCTCGTGGTCTCGAGCAGCTACTCGATCAATCCGAGCCTCTACTCGAACCTGCCGTTCGATCCGCAGAAAGACCTTCAGCCGGTGTCGCTGCTCGCCGAAGCGCCTTTCATCCTCGTGGTCCATCCCTCGCTGCCAGTGAAAAGCGTCAAGGAGCTGGTGGCGCTGGCAAAGGCCCAACCTGGCATGCTCACGTTTGGTTCGGGTGGCACCGGCAGCTCGGGGCACCTCGCCGGCGCCCTGTTCGAGACTGCAGCGGGCGTGAAGCTCACCCACATCCCCTACAAGGGCGCGGGCCAGGCGCTCGTCGATGTCCTCGCCGGGCAGATCACATTCATGTTCGCAAGCGTGCTGTCATCGACCTCTCACGCGAAGCAGCAGCGTTTGCGTGTCCTGGGCGTCACGCAGACCCGGCGCTCCGCCGCCCTGCCGCAGGTCCCGACGATCGCTGAAGCAGGGCTTCCCGGATATTCGACGTCGACGTGGTACGGATTGCTCGCACCTGCCGGCACGCGTCCCGCGATCATCGATCGCCTGGCGACAGCGGCCAACAAGGTGGTCATGGCGCCGGAGCTGCGCGACAGAATGCTTAGCGACGGTGCGGAGCCCGTCGGGAGCACCCCGGTTGCGTTTCAGAAGCACATCGCCGCCGAGATTGTGAAATGGCGCAAAGTCGTGAAGAGCGCCGGCGTCCGCGCGGAGTAAACCTTCGATGTCGACGCCGGTTTCACCGACGACGCAGTTTGCGCAGCACGCCGCAGATCTGCGCTATGAGCATCTCCCCGCGGCGCTGGTGCATCTCATCAAGCAATGCGTGCTCGATACGCTCGGTGTCTCGATTGCCGCCACGACGCTCGCACCGGAAGCGAATATCGTTGCGGACTACGTGCAGGAGATGGGTGGCAGGCAGGTGGCGACGGTGTGGGGCTTCGGGCACAAGGCGCCGGCACCGTGGGCCGTGTTCGTCAACGGCAGCCTCGGGCACATGGTGGATTACGACGACGTGGGCGCCGGCGGACATGTGAGCATCGTCACCATCCCGGCCGCGTTTGCAGTTGCCGAGCAGCTCGGCGGCATCAGCGGCAGGGATTTGATTACAGCGGTCGCCGCCGGAACGGATATCCACACCCGACTCAACGCCGGCATCCGCATTCCTGACTGGACGATTACGGAAGGCTGGTTTCCGACGCAACTCTTCGGCTTTATTTCCGGTGCGGCGACGGCCACGAAGCTGTACGGCGCCGATGCCGCGCAGATCGAGCACGCGTTCGGCATCGCCTTCACCCAAATGAGCGGGAGTCGACAGATGGCGGTCGGCGCCGCCACGCACCTGCGTTCGATGCAGGCCGGCTTCTCGGGACACGGCGCGATGCTGGCTGCCGATCTGGCGCGTCGCGGCATTATCGGTTCGAAAGAAGTGCTGGAAGGGCGCTACGGCATTTTCAAAACCTATGTGCGCACCGATCCCGACTGGGAGGCGATCCTCGGCGGTCTCGGCCGCGTGTTTCCCTTGCTCGAGCTTCATGGATTCAAGGTGTGGCCCGCCTGCGGTTACACGCGTCCGACCAATACGGCGATCAGAGAACTGCGCGAGCAGCACGCGATCACGCCCGCCGAGGTCGAGTCAATCACCATCATCGGCGGCACTGGCGGAACAAAATTGCTGTCCGAGCCGCTCGAGCTGAAGCGCCGCCCGAAGTTGAGCATCGACGGCAAGTTCAGCATTCCATTCACCAGTGCGGTGATGATGGCGAAAGGTAACGTAACCCTGCGCGACTACACCGACGAGGGTCTGCGCGACCCTGCGGTGCTTGCGATGGCCGACAAGGTGACTTATCGCGTCGATCCCGATGCCGAGCTTCCGGTCGGCGGCTACTCCGCGCTTTCGCGGCCCACCGTCGAGATCCGCACGCGTAACGGACAGGTTTATACCTGCCGGCCGGCGGGCGTGCCCGGCGACCCTTCGCACCCAGTCAGCGATGACCTGCTCGAAGCGAAATTCCGCGACTGCGTCTCTTTTTCTGCCACAAAGATTCCTTCCGCAAGCATCGACCGCGCGATCGCGCTCATCCACGATCTCGAAAACGTGGGGGACGCCACCGAGATCATCAGGCTCCTGGTGCCGGAGCACACGTGAGCGCCGCCTCGAGGAAGACCGCGACGAAAACCCTGCGCGCAGTCATGACTGTGATAGTGCTCGCGCAGGCGCATGTGTATGCGCAGGACTACCCCACAAAGCCGGTGCGGCTCATCTCCGGCTTCCAGCCCGGGGGTGGCAGCGACATTGTTGCGCGGCTCGTGAGTGAGAAACTCACCGAATCTCTGGGTCGCCCGTTCATCGTCGATAACCGCAGCGGCGCCGGCGGAACGATTGCGATGGCGATCGCTGCAAAAGCGCCGGCGGACGGCTACACCTTGCTCGTGATCTCAGGGAGCCAGATCACCAACGCGGCGTTCGTCACCAAAGTGCCCTTCGATTTGCTGAAGGTGTATGCGCCCATTACGCAGGCGACTTCGGGTCCCTACCTGCTGGTCGTGCATCCATCGCTTGCCGCG
>JBKJPI010000503.1:0-6911 GCA_046595235.1 Burkholderiales bacterium
GCGACGAGTGTCGCACCGGCAGACACCGCGTGGGGCGATGCGCCGGGACTCGTTGAAGCCGAGCCTCCGCCAGCGCGAAAGCGCGTCTCGGGCGCTGCGGTAACGGCCGCTGCGCGCGCGCTTGGATCGGGCGCACCGGCCATGCTGATGCTCGGCGGTGCCGCGCTGCGCGGAAAGTCTCTGGAGCACGCGGGGCGAATCGCGGCGAAAACCGGCTGCCGCCTGCTGTCGGAGTACAACAATGCGCGCGCCGAGGGCGGCGCAGGCCGCGTGCGCGTCGATCGCCTGCCCTATCCGATCGACCAGGCACTCGATACCCTGAAAGACACGCGCGAGCTGATCCTTGCGGGCGCCAAATCTCCGGTCTCGTTCTTTGCCTACCCGGACAAGCCAAGCATTCTCGTTTCCGCTACATGCAGCGTGACCCCATTTGCCGCGGTCGACGACGATCTGGAGCACGCGCTGGAAAGCCTCGCGCATGAGCTCGGCGCTGCGCGCACGGCACCGGCGCACGTCAACAAGCGCGAGCGCGGGGCACGTGCAACTGGAGCTGTGACTCCAGACGGGATTGCGGCAGTGCTTGCCGCAGTGCTGCCTGAGAATGCGATCGTCGTGGACGAATCCGTGACAAACGGGCGCAATCTCGGGCCGGTCATGGCAGGCGCAGCACCCCACGACTGGCTCAACATCTGCGGCGGCTCGATCGGATGGGCATTGCCCGTGGCCACCGGAGCCGCCATCGCGGCCCCTGATCGCAAGGTCGTCGCGCTCGAAGGTGACGGCAGCGGTATGTATACGCTCCAGGCCTTGTGGACCATGGCACGCGAGAATCTCGATGTCACCGTAATCATTCTCGCCAACCGCGCTTACCAGATCCTTCGTGGCGAGTTGCGCGCCATGGGTGCAGGGACGCCCGGACAGCGGGCAACCGACATGCTGACCCTGGACAGGCCCGCAATCGACTGGGTTTCGCTTGCCCGGGGCCATGGTGTCGACGCGAGCCGAGCGAGCGACCTCGAAACGTTTGCGCAAGTGCTCGAGCGCAGTGTGAGCGAGCGCGGCCCCTACCTCATCGAGCTCGTGATTTAGCGCGTGGCGAGACTACGAATATCGATCGCGATTGCCCTGCTGGCGGCGAGTGCGGGATACGCGACACAACCCATCAGCATCGTCGAAGTTCGGCCACTTCCGCCGATCGAAGCGCCGGAGGCCTCGCACGAATTCTCGCTGCACGCGCATACCTTTCGCGGCAGCCGCTGGCGCCTCGAAGACATCGCGACAGCGATCTCGGGGTCAGCGCGCCTTCTCGCACAGTGCGGCGTCGCGCTTGCCGTGTCTGATCTGCGCATCATAGAAGCGCCGCGGGTCTTTCATTACTACCATACGGCGACCTCTCGGCGCCTCCTGCAGGCACTGGATACGCCGCGCCCCGCGGTGTTCTTCGTTGAAGACACGCGAAACGTGCCTGCGTTCGACGCTGAAGCGGTCGGTCTCGCAAACTCGAGAACAAGGCCCGAGCTTGCGAACACCGTCTGGGTTGCGCATGGCGCGCGTGACTTGCCGCAGGCAATCGCGCATGAGCTCGTACACGTCTTGTCGGATAACGGAAGCCACAGCGCCGAGCGCGGAAACCTCATGCAGGACGAGACTTCGCCGACCAGCGACCGGCTCACGCGACGTCAGTGCGATCTCCTGCGCTCACGCGGTGAAGCGAACGGACTTCTCCGCAAGCGAAGCTGAACCCCACACCACCCCCCCCACTAAAAACAATCGAAGCGAGAGGAAATCATGAACACTGGAGTGAAGCGCTGGCTGCTGGGAGGCGCCGCGGTGATCGCTGTATCCACACCGCACGCCGCGCAGACGAACATCGAAGCCTCCGCGTATCCGACCAAGCCCATTCGATTCATCGCGCCTTTTCCACCGGGCGGCACCAGCGACATCGTGGCGCGCGTCGTAGCGCAAAAACTCACGGACGCGCTGCAAAAACAGGTGCTGGTCGATAATCGCGGCGGCGCATCGGGCACGATCGGTTACGAGCTGGGCGCCAAAGCGCCGCCGGACGGCTACACGCTTCTGCTCACCAGCATGGGCGGGCTCGTCACGAACCAGTTCCTCTACAAACGCCTCCCCTTCGACCCGTTGAACGATTTCGCGCATATCTCCCAGCTCGCGACAGCGGGACAGGTGCTCGTCGTCCATCCGTCTCTTCAGGCGCAAACGGTACAGGAGCTCGTCTCTCTCGCCAAAGCGAAGCCCGGCCAATTGAATGTCGGCTCGGGCGGTCTCGGAACGACGCAGCACATCGTTGCGGAGGTGTTCCAGGCGGCCACTGGAACGAAGCTCACGCACGTCCCTTACAAAGGCGGCGTTCTCGCCGTAGGCGCGACGGTCGCCGGCCAGATCAACCTCACGTTTTCAGACATGGCGCCCGCCGTCCCACACGTGAAAAGCGGCCGGCTTCGCGCGCTTGCCGTAAGCAGCGAGCAGCGCTCGGCGGCGCTGCCCGATGTGCCGACGATGGCCGACGCAGGCATCAAGGACTGGTTCCCCCAGACATGGTGGGCCATGTCGGCACCGAAAAGCACGCCGCCGGCGATCCTCCGCCGCCTTAACACTGAAATCACGGCTGCGATGAAAAGTCCGGACGTTCAGGAGCGCTTCGCGAATGTCGGCCTGCAGCCGCTGTACAGCACGCCCGAACGCGTGACGGAGCTCGTGAAAAACGGCACCGCACGCATGGGCAAGGTCGTGAAGGCCGCGGGCATTCAGCCGGAGTAGGCTATTCGCTCGTCGGTAACCTGGCGTCGACGCGGCGAATTTCTGCAGATCCTGCCAGATACACGCTCAATGCGCCGGCGTACGCATCGCACGCTCGGCCGGCCTTTGAACAATGGCACGCTGCTGGCTTAGCGCTGCTGCATGACAGTAAAGTGGCTCGGCGCCCTCGTCGCGCTCGCGTTCCTCGCCGGATGCGCGCAGGCCAACCGTGCGTCGGCGCCGTACGGATCCACGCACACCCACCGTTTCTCCCAGCCACCCGCGCAGGCGGCGCGCTGCTTTGCCCGCAATGCTGAAGAACGCAGCAGCGCGCTCGTAGCCGAGGTCAACGTGCGTGACAGCGGCGCCGAAGTGATCGTGCGGGTGAAGAACGGCGTTACGTACGCCACGGCGAATTTTCGCCGCTCGAACGGCGGGTCATCCGGCACAATCACGCTCATGGTCAGGTCGTCGAGCCGCAACGACGATCTTCTCGGCGCTCTTGTACAAGGTTGTTGAAAGGAAGACTGAATGGGCTCAGCACGCTGGCTTATCGCGCTCGTCATGGCGGCGTTTGGATTCATCTCATACTGCTCGAGCACATCAGAGAATCCGGTCACCGGGGAAAAGCAGCACGTGCGTCTCACGCCCGAGCAGGAGATCTCCCTCGGGCGTCAGCTCGCGCCCCAGATGGCGTCGCAGTTCGGTGGCGTATCCGCAAGCCCCGCACGCGAGCGCGTAAGACAGGTCGGCGAAAGGGTCGTGGCGCGCTCCTCCGCTGCCAACACGCCTTACAAATACAGCTTCTACCTTCTGTCGGATCGAAAAACGGTTAACGCCTTTGCGCTTCCCGGGGGCCAGATCTTCATCACCGAAGCCCTTCTCGGCCTCTTGAACAGTGAAGACGAGCTCGCAGCGGTGCTCGGGCACGAGATCGGGCATGTTCTTGCGCGGCATTCTGCCGAGCATCTCGCGAAACAGCAGCTCACGCAGCAGCTGATCGGCGCGGTCGTCATCGGCAGCGGCAGCTATGACACTGCGCAGATTGCACAGCTCGCCGGAAGCCTCGTGAACATGAAGCACGGACGCGACGACGAAATCGAATCGGACACGCTGGGCCTGAGACTCGTGCGCGAAGCCGGCTACGATCCGCGTGCGATGATTGCTGTGATGCAGGCGCTGGAAAAAGCTTCGGGCGGAAGTCGGCAGCCGGAGTTCGCGAGCACGCACCCGAGCCCGGCAAACCGCATCCAGCGCATTCGCGAAAATCTCGACAAGATGAAATAGGCATGGCCGACGTAAAAACGATCGGCGTTCTCACCAGCGGCGGCGACTGCGCAGGCCTCAATGCCGTCATTCGCGCGGTTACTTATCACGCGATTCAGGTTTACGGCTGGAAAGTGATCGGCATTCTCGACGGCACCGCAGGGTTGATCGATCGTCCCGTGCGCTCCCGCGAGCTCACGATGGATACGTTCGACGGGCGCATGCTGCGGGAAAGCGGAACGTTCCTGGGCACCACGAGCAAGGGAAACCCGCTGCACTACCAGATGCCCGACGGCAGCTTCAGGGACTTTTCGCAGCAGTTCGCGGAGGGCGTGCGCGCCCTGGGTCTCGACGCGCTCATCGCGATCGGCGGGGATGGCTCGATGCGTATCGTGTCGAAGCTCTGCGAGCGCGCGAACATTCCGATGGTCGGTGTGCCGAAGACCATCGACAATGACGTTCACTGCACCGAATACTCGGTCGGCTTCGCAACGGCCATCAACGTCGTCACCGAAGCGCTCGATCGCCTGCAGCCGACAGCGGCCAGTCACCACCGCATCATGATTCTGGAGGTGATGGGCCGGGACACCGGTCACATCGCGCTGAATGGCGGAATCGCCGGGGGCGCTGACGTCATTCTGATTCCGGAGCTTCCGTATTCCATCGCCGGAGTATCGAGGCGTATCAACGAACTGCTGGCCCAGGGTCGCACGCACGCGCTGATGGTGGTCGCCGAAGGCGTGCCCACAGACAGCGAAAACAAGGCCACGGTGCGTGACCCCGGGACTAAATCCTACGGCGGCATCGGACACTACTTCATGGAGAAGCTGACGCCGCTCACGGCTGCGGAGATTCGCGTCACCATACTCGGCCACGTCCAGCGCGGTGGCACCCCGTCGCCCAGAGATCGTCTCCTTGCTTCGTCGTTCGGCGTGCATGCGGTCCAGATGGCGGCACAGGGCCGCTTCGGGCGTATGGCAGCCTGGCGCGATCGGGGCGTCGTCGACGTGCCGTTGTCCGACGTCACGGTCGGCGCTCGCACGCTCGATCCTGACGATGCGCTCATCCGCACCGCGCGCGGTCTGGGTATTCACGTGGGCGACGAGCGCGCGAAGAAGCGGTAAAAAGGCGCGGCGGCTGCACTTGTCAGCGTCGTGCGTCTGTCAGAGAATCCGACATCCCGCACTTACCAGGCAGCGGCGCTTGTAAGACGCCATCCAACACGCGGGCCCTGTCGTTACACACGAAGCGTTTTTGGAGGAATACTGTGGAGCTTAGCGAGCGGCGCGCCGGACGCGCGGTGGTGCTTGCCCCGGCCGGGCGTATCGATATGGCGACATCCGATCAACTGCGCGAACGTCTGATTCCGATGGTGGCAGCTGCGGCGAAAGCCGGCGAGTCGGTCGTGCTCGACTTTTCCGGTGTCGATTACATCTCGAGCGCGGGGTTGCGAGTGCTCATGCTCGCAGCAAAAGAAGCTCGCACGTGCGGTGGAAAGATTGCGGTCGCCGCACTCCAGCCGCTCGTGAACGAGATTTTTCAGATCAGCCGTTTCGACAAAGTGCTGCCTTGCCACGTGGGTGTCGACGAGGCTATTCAGGCCGTGGCACCCACGACCTGATGCGCGTACGCTTCTGGGGCACAAGAGGCTCGATTCCCGCGGCGCTCACAGGGCACGCGGTACGAGAGAAGTTGATCGGCGCCCTCGTCGCGGCCTCCGGGCAAGCGCTCGATACACCCGAAAAAGCCGCGGCTTTCGTCGACACGCTTTCGTTTTCGGCATCGCGGACTTTCGGCGGCAATTCCTCATGCATAGAAGTCATGTCTGAAGGTGCGGGCCGCGTCCTGCTCGACATGGGCTCCGGTGCACGGCCTGCCGCCGGCCATGCGCTGCGCGAGCTGAAAGGCGCAGCCGGCGAATTCCACGTGTTCATGTCCCATCTGCACTGGGACCACATCATGGGATTTCCATTTTTTACGCCTGCGTACATCCCTGGCCACACGATACGCATCTATGGCTGTCACGCAGAGCTCGAGCACGCGTTTCGGCGTCAGCAGGCGCCGCCATCATTCCCCGTCGACTTCTCCATGATGGGGGCAAAAATAGAATTCATTCGGCTCGAGCCGGGCCGCAGTTACGACATCGCCGGTTATCGCGTGACGGCGAAACTGCAGGCACATGGCGGCGACTCTTTCGGCTATCGGCTCGAGCGCGACGGCAAGGCGATGATTTACTCGACCGATTCCGAGCACAAGCTCGAAATCGCGGAGGAAACCGATAGCTTCGTTGAGTTCTTCCGCGCTGCCGATCTCGTCATATTCGATGCGATGTATTCGCTCGCCGACGCGGTCTCAGTGCGGGAAGACTGGGGACATTCGAGCAATATCGTCGGTGTCGAGTTGTGCCAGCTCGCGGAAGCCAAGCATCTCGTGCTCTTCCATCACGAGCCCGCCAACGATGACGCGACGATAGAGCGCGTGTGGCGGGAGACAGAGCGCCTCGAAGAGATCACGCGCGGCGCGCATGCCGTCAAAATCACGGCTGCGTACGACGGCCTCGAAGTGACGCTGTAACCGTAAGTGGAATCGCCCGGCCAGCGCGGCACTGATACTGGCGCGCTGGCGACCTGGCGGCGGCGGCTCGTCAAAGGACGTGGACGCTGGCTCGGCGTGGGTGTCAGCATCGTCTGCGCTGCCGGCATTCTGCTCCCTGATCCGGGTCCCCTGCCTCCGCTTCGGCTTTGGGCCTTCGACACCTATCAGGCGCGCCTCCCTCGCACACCCGACCCCGATAATGCGCCCGCCATCATCGTCGAGATCGACGATCAGAGCCTTCAGCGAATTGGGCAGTGGCCCTGGCCTAGGGATTTCGTCGCCAAGCTGAT
>JBKJPI010000073.1:0-5295 GCA_046595235.1 Burkholderiales bacterium
GTTTGAAGTATCGGGACGCGGCGAACTGCATCTCACCATTTTGCTGGAAAACATGCGGCGCGAAGGCTACGAACTCGCGGTGTCGCGTCCGCGCGTGGTGATCAAGGAAGTCAACGGTGAAAAACTGGAACCGTACGAAATGCTCACCGTCGACTGCGAAGAAGCCAATCAGGGCGCCGTGATGGAAGCGCTGGGCGTGCGCCGCGGCGACCTGCAGGACATGCAGTCCGACAGCAAGGGCCGTGTGCGCCTCGACTATCGCATTCCCGCGCGCGGACTCATCGGCTTCCAGTCCGATTTCCTGACGATGACGCGAGGCACCGGCGTCATCAGCCACGTTTTCGACGATTACGGCCCTGTCAGGGCTGACATCGCAGAACGGCGTAATGGCGTCCTGATCTCAGGTGAGGCTGGCGCCGCTGTGGCCTATGCGTTGTGGAAGCTGCAGGAGCGCGGCAAGATGATGGTGAGCCCCGGAGAGGCGCTCTACGAAGGCATGGTCATCGGCATACACAGCCGCGACAACGATCTCGTGGTGAATCCCATCAAGGGTAAGCAGCTTACGAACGTGCGCGCTTCAGGCACCGACGAGGCCGTGCGCCTGGTCCCCCCGGTTCAGATCACACTCGAATCCGCGATCGAATTCATCGCTGACGACGAACTGGTTGAGATCACGCCCAAGTCGATTCGCATCCGCAAGCGCTTTCTGCTCGAGAACGAGCGCAAGCGCGCGTCACGCGCAGCGGCTTAGTCTTAAGCCTGCTGCGTCGCAGGGCGGAGCATTACGTCTCCGCTTACGGCGGCCTTGGCGGCGTGGGCGTCAGTGCCCGCAGCGCTCTTGTTGTTCACGCATTCGACGACATGCCACATACCCAGCGGCTTCACCCGCTCGTCACGTTCCTTGATGAGCGGCCAGCCGTTGATGACCTGATCGACTGAAAGATCGGTGCGAAAGCCGATCTTTGCGCAAATCGGGGAGATGGCCTTCTCGACAGCGGCGATGATCGGCGAATCCTGGGTGAAATGATTCAGCATGATAAGCCGACCGCCGGGGCGCGAGACCCGCACCATCTCTTTCATGAGCTTGCGGTAATCCGGCACCGCGGTGACCACGTAGGCCGCAATGACAATGTCGAAGGTGCTGTCGGCGAACGCCATGTCGCCGGCGTCCATGTGAAGGAGCTTCACGTTACTGAGCCCGAGCTCGTTGACCCGCTCAGCCGCCTTGTCGAGCATCGGCTGGGAAAGATCGATGGCAGTGATGTCGCAGTTGGCGGGATAGAGCGGCAGGCAGAGGCCCGTCCCCACGCCAACCTCGAGAATCCGTTGCCCGGGAGCGACCTTCAGGTTGCGCACCACGGCCTCGCGCGAGTCCTGGAAAACGCGGCCGAAAACCCGGTCGTAGATGCCCGCGTAGTTCGAGTACACGCGCTGCATTTGCTGGTGCTCGTTGGTCATGCGTAGTTTCCAGTCTGTTTTATTGGATGGCGCAGCGGCATAACGGTACCAGAAAAGTGCAAGGCATCCTCCTGGCGGCGCAACGCCGTAGCCACCTGTTGCAAGAGCGATGCCCGTGTGTCAGATGGACGCGCCCGGGGCGCTCAGTCATTGCTCAGCGTTTGCTTCCGAGTAATGTTCCGCGGCACTTGCGGGTGCCGCAGAAACACGCGTGAGCGCGCTTGACTGCGGGTGTGTGCCGCTCTTCCAGGACGAGGTTGTAATCGTAGGTGAGCTCCCCGCCGGCAGTGACGCTGCGCGTAGTCTCGATGAAGATCCGCCCCTCCTCCTCGATTGCTTCGCAGTTCGGCGTGCACGAGTGGTTGATGAACCGCGCCGAGCTGCCACGCTTCGTGGCGTCGATCACGACCTTCTCGTCAACGGCAAAGAGCATCGTATGCGGCGAATTCTCGTGCTCGGCGGCATAACGCCGGTCTGCTTCTTTATGGGTGATGCGCTCGCCGAGATATTCCATGAGGCGAGTGCCCTTCTCGATGTCCGTCAGGGCGAACACGCCCCTGCCATGGATTTTTGAGCGGCGAACGATGTAACGCCGCCCGTTGCTCCCGTTGGATGCCATGAGTGCCTTGAATGATCTGAAGACGAAAGAGACTTAAAGCGTCATAAGCGAATGCCGACCAAAAGTCAGCGGCTTCGCTTAGGTCGATCGTGGAATGCGGATTGTAACCTTCGGCGCAAGAAATTCGAAGTCACATCCGCGGTCGGCCTGCTGCACCGTATCCAGGAAGAGCTTGCGATAACCCCGCTCGTCGCCCTGCGCTGCCTCGCGTGGATGCCACTCCTTCTTTCGACTCGCAAGCTCTGCTTCATCCACCAGCAGTTCGAGACGGCGGTTGGGGACGTCGAGGAGTATGCGATCGCCGTTTCGAACGAGGGCGAGCGGTCCACCGATGGCCGACTCCGGCGCCACGTGCAGCACGATCGAACCGAAAGCCGTGCCGCTCATGCGCGCGTCCGAAATGCGCACCATGTCCTTCACGCCTTGTGCGCCCAGCTTCCGCGGGATGGGTATGTAACCCGCCTCAGGCATGCCCGGCGCCCCTTTGGGACCCGCGTTCTTGAGCACGAGCACGTCGTCGGCTGTCACATCGAGCGCAGGATCGTCAATCCGTTCGGCGAGATCTTCCAGCGACTCGAATACCACAGCACGGCCGGTGTGCGTCATCAGCTTCGGGGTGGCAGCGGCCTGCTTGATGATTGCGCCATCCGGGGCGAGATTTCCGCGCAGCACGGCGATCCCGCCGGAAGCGAAGATCGGATTGTCCATCGTTCTCACGACGTCCTGCTTCTCCGGCAGACGCGCCGCGTCGAGGTTCTCGAACAGGGTCTTTCCGGTGATCGTCAGGGCGGCCCCTTTAAGCAGAGGCTTCATCTCGCGAAGAATGGTCGCAAGGCCGCCGGCCTCGTAGAGGTGCTCCATGTAGTGCTGCCCCGTGGGCTTCAGATCCACCAGCACCGGGGTGTCGCGACCCATGACGTCGAACGCGTCGAGGTCGAGCCCGAAGCCCAGCCGGCCGGCAATGGCCGCGAAATGCACGATCGCGTTGGTCGAGCCGCCCACGGCCAGCAGAATTCGCAATGCATTCTCGAACGCGTCCGGCGTCATGATCTTGTCCGGGGTGAGACGCTCCTTCGCAATGGCGACGGCGCGGGCGCCAGTAGCTTCCGCATTACGCACGCGCTCCGCAAGCACCGCGGGAATTGCAGCACCGCCGGGCAACATCATCCCGAGCGCTTCCGAGCACAGTGCCATCGTGCTCGCAGTGCCCATCACCATGCACGTGCCCGCAGTCGGGGCGAGCTTCGAATTGACCTCGTTGATCTCCTCCTCGTCGATCTCGTTTGCACGAAACCGCGCCCAGAAGCGGCGGCAGTCGGTACACGCGCCAAGACGTTCACCTTTGTGGTTCCCGGTCAGCATCGGACCCGTCACCATGAGAATCGCCGGCACGTTCGCGCTTGCGGCACCCATGAGGAGCGCGGGAACCGTCTTGTCGCAGCCGCCGATCAGAACGACGGAATCGACCGGCTGCGCGCGGATCATCTCCTCCGCATCGACCGCCATGAGGTTGCGCAAGTACATGCTCGTTGGATGCGCAAAGGACTCGTGCAGCGTGATCGTAGGGAACTCGACCGGCAGTCCGCCTGCGAGCATGACACCGCGCTTCACGGCGTCGATAAGATCCGGCACCGTGCGATGGCACGCGTTAAAACCGCTGTAGGTATTGGTGATGCCGATGATCGGCCGCTCGAGCGCGTCATCGGTGTAGCCCATCGCTTTGATGAAGGCGCGGCGCAGGAAGAGCGAGAACTCCTCATCGCCGTACGCGGTGAGGTTGCGGCGCATGCCGCGTTTTTCGTTTGTCATCGGTATGTGGATGCGAGTCTTGAGTGCTCGCACGATAACAAGGCAGGTGCTTTAAAACAATCCCACCCGCACCCGGCGTATACCGCCTCGGCGCGCTAAATCAATTGCACTGAAGCGAGCTTTTCGGCAGCGGTTCCGCGCCCGGTATCTCCACCAGGTCGAGGAAACGATCGTTGAGACGCTTCGGCTCAGTGTTGATGAGGTTCGACGAGCCTGCCGCAAATGTCGACGCGGCGCTGGGGAAACCCAGCCTGTAGAACGTCGCACCCGGCGCGCGCTGCAACCCCGAACCCGCTGGGGCGTTGAAGGCGCTGAAGTCTCCGGTCCGCCCCGCGTAGGTCATTATGTCGAAACTGTCGGTGCTGGTTGGAACGAAGCCGTTGACGAGCGTTGCAACGAGCGTTCCGTTCAGATTGACGACACCTGTCACCTGAAGCAGGTCATAGGTGACGCCCTGACTTACGCCGCCGATCTCGGCGAGGAGCGTACCTGCCGCGGTCTGCGTATAGTTGCCGCTGATGACGAGGGTGCCCGGAGACGCGCCGGGCGACATGATGTTGTTGTTGACGAGCGTCGCCGCCCCGACGTTGATCGTGCCTCTGCCCATCACTGTGCCGTCGTTGATGAGGGCCGCGCCGTTCGTGGCAAAGACGGTCCCCGGATCAACGTTGAGCGTGCCGTTGTTGGTTGGGAAGCTGCCGTCCACCTGCAGCGTGCCGGCGCGAACATCGATACGTCCGCCGGTCGCGTTCGACAGCGCTACGCCTGTGCCTACAATGCTCGTCCCGGTGGCGATCGACTTCATGAGGATGCCCGCGTTATTGAGCGTTGCTCCGGCGCCGCTCGTACGCTGCACGCCTGCGTCACTTTGGAAATCAAGCGTGCCGTTGTTCGCCAGCGTCGATCCATTATGAAGCGACAGGTTGCCGGCGCCGGACATCACGATCGTTCCGGCATTGGTCAGCGTCGACGCGCTTACCGCCTTCCCGCCGGCGCCGGTTAAGTTGAGCGTAGCGCCGTTGCCAACCGACAGGTTGCTCGCGATCGTGCCTCCGGTCCATGCGAACAAGCCGGCGAAGTTGCCGCTGCCCGTGTAGGTGCCCCCCTGAAGGGTGAGGTTGGTCGAAGTAATGTTGCCGTTGAACGCGCCGCCTGTGGCGACGATATTCGAGCCGGCGCCCGTGAACTGAGTGCCGCCTGAGAATACGTTGTTACCGCTGTATTGCAGCGTCGTCCCAGCGGCCGCATCGAGGATGCCGGTGTTCGACACGACGAATGCGTTATTCGCGCCGAGTTGGGTCGTTCCGGCAAGGCCCGACTTGCGCAGAGTTCCGCTGTTGATGAGATTCCCGGCGTTGCCGCTGACACCGGCATTGCTCTGGAAATGCAGCAGGCCGTTATTGAAGAGC
>JBKJPI010000211.1:0-6825 GCA_046595235.1 Burkholderiales bacterium
CTTCGTCTGGTTGACGAGCTGCTCGAGCGCCTGTGTGACCATCGGCCCGCGCCAGACCATCGGCTGCTCGGTATCGATGAGAAATCCGATCGACATCGCCTGCAGGCCATGACCTTCCATGGGCTCGAGGCTCGCGCCGTCACTCGACTGCGGCCGCCCGCTGATGCCGAGCATCATCGGCTGCGAAGGGCCGTAGATATCCGCGTCGAGAACGCCGACCGTCGCGCCTTCAGCTGCAAGCGCCAGCGCAAGATTGACGGCTGTTGTGCTCTTGCCGACTCCGCCTTTACCGGATGCGACTGCTATTACGTTGCGAACGCCGGGGATGAGCTTCACACCGCGCTGCACCGAGTGCGGCACGATTTTCATGGTTACGTTCACATTGACCGAAGTGACGCCCGGCAAAGCCTTAAGCTTGCCCGCGATTTCCCTGCGGATCGGTTCGATCTGGCTCTTTGCGGGATAGCCCAGAAGGATATCGACCGAAACCTTGTCACCCTCCACCTTCACGTTGCGTGCCGACTTGCTCGCGACGTAGTCCTTGCGCGTGTTCGGGTCGATGAGCTCTTTCAATGCATCCAGCACTTGCTGGTCAGTCACAGCCATGGCGGTTCCTTCGATTGACAGCGGTCGCGCCTATAGCGCAGCACGCTGAATGTAAGGGCGGAATTCTAATCAATTCGGTTAGAATTCACACGTTTAACTTCCCCCCGGTTTCTCCTGAAGCAGCACATGTCAACGCGACGTATTCTCGTCACCTCTGCACTGCCCTACGCGAACGGCGCGATCCACCTCGGGCACCTTGTGGAATACGTCCAGACGGACATCTGGGTGCGCTTTCAGAAAATGCAGGGGCACGAGGTGCACTACGTCTGCGCCGATGACACGCACGGCACCGCGATCATGCTGCGCGCCGAGAAGGAAGGCGTTACGCCGGAAGCACTTATCGCCCGCGTGCTGGAAGAGCACAAGCGCGACTTCGCGAGCTTCGGCATCGCCTTCGACAATTACTACACCACGCACTCCGACGAAACGCGCGCGTTATCCGGCGAGTTCTATGCGAAGCTGCAGGCAGCGGGCCTGATAACGGTCAAGCCGGTGGAGCAGTTCTACGACCCGGTCAAAGAGCTGTTTCTTCCGGATCGCTTCATCAAGGGCGAGTGCCCGAAGTGCGGTGCGAAAGACCAGTACGGCGATTCGTGCGAAGTGTGCGGCTCGAGCTACAGCCCGACCGAGCTCAAGAATCCCTATTCGGTCGTGTCCGGTGCGAAGCCCGAGCGGCGAACGTCGGACCACTACTTCTTCAGGCTCTCGGATCCACGCTGCAAAGGCTTTCTCGAACAATGGACGCAGGAGAATGGGCACCTGCAGCCTGAAGCGCGGAACAAGATCCGCGAATGGTTCGACCAGGGGCTCAACGACTGGGACATCTCTCGCGACGCACCCTACTTCGGCTTCGAGATTCCGGACGCGCCGGGTAAATATTTCTACGTCTGGCTCGACGCGCCGATCGGCTACTTCGGAAGCTTCAGGAATCTCGCGCAGCGCACGGGCCTGGATTACGACAGCTTCGTGAAGGAGGGCTCCGGCGCGGAGCTCATCCATTTCATCGGCAAGGACATCCTTTATTTCCATGCGCTCTTCTGGCCGGCGATGCTCAAGTTCACCGGCCACCGCACGCCGAGCCACGTTTACGCACACGGCTTCCTCACCGCGAACGGCGAAAAGATGTCGAAGTCCCGCGGCACCTTCATCACGGCCGAAAGCTACATCGCACAGAAGCTGAATCCGGAATGGCTTCGCTATTACTACTCGGCGAAGCTCGGGGCGACGATGGAAGACATCGACCTCAATCTTGAAGACTTCGCGGCACGCATCAACAGCGACCTCATTGGCAAATACGTGAACATCGCGAGCCGCTGCGCGAACTTTATCGTCAAGCGCTTCGAGGCGCGACTGGCCGGCACCGAGAGCTCGACTGAGTATGCGACGCACAAAGCGCAGGCGGTGGCCGCGGGCCGAAGCGTGGCCGAAGCTTACGATGCTCGCGATTACTCGAAAGCGATCCGCGCGGCCATGGCCTTCGCCGATGTCGCGAACAGATACGTGGACGAGAAGAAGCCGTGGGACATCGCAAAGGATCCCGCACGCGCCCCCGAGCTCCACCTCACGTGCACCGTCGCGCTCGCCATGTTCCGCTGGCTGACCATTTTGCTGAAGCCGGTGCTTCCTGCCACGGCAACGAATGTCGAGCGCTTCCTCAATATCGAAGGTCTGCGCTGGGATGGCCTTGAACGCGACCTTCCTCCCGGGCACGGGATCCGCCCGTATACGCACCTGATGACGCGCATCGACGTGAAGCAGATCGACGCACTCGTCGAGGCGAATCGCGAAACGCTGCAGCCGGCGCCGGCCGTACCCGTAAAGGGCCAGACTCAGAAACAGGAGAACGCGGTGGAAGCTGCAACAGAAAATAATACGATATCGATCGACGATTTTGCAAAGATCGACTTACGCATCGCGCGTATCGCCAACGCCGAGCAGGTCGAAGGCGCGGACAAGCTGCTTAAACTGACGCTCGACGTCGGCGCGCTTGGCACGAAACAGGTCTTTGCAGGGATCAAGGCCGCGTACGATCCTGAGATGCTCAAGGGCCGCCTGACGGTGATGGTGGCAAACCTCGCGCCGCGCAAGATGAAGTTCGGCATGTCCGAAGGCATGGTGCTCGCCGCGTCGGGCGATGGCCCGGGGCTATTCATCCTCTCGCCTGACTCAGGCGCCGAGCCCGGTATGAAGGTTAAGTAGCAGAAATCGCCCTCGCCCGGCACGGGGGGAGGGTTGGGTGAGGGGAAACCGCAGTGAAACTTGCAAGCGTGGAAGCGATTGCCGTAGAAATACCACTCCGCAAAAACTTCGGCGGCTCGACTTACTCCGTCCTGAAGCGGTGCACCGTTGTCACGCGCCTCACGACGAGCGACGGCCTCACGAGCGAGGTCTACAACGGGGACAACCGTGTGCACGGCCAGGAGATCGTGCGCCTCATCACGGACGAGCTCTTCCCGCTCGTGCAAGGCATGAGCATCTTCGAGCGCGAGCGCATCTGGGAAAAGATGTTCACGCGCTCGCACACGAGCGCCGACCGCAAAACCTTTCTCGAAGCGATTGCGTGCGTCGACTGCGCCGTCTGGGACCTCGTGGGAAAGGCTCTTGGCAAAAGCGTTCGCGAGCTTCTCGGCGGTTACCGCGAGCGTCTGCAGATCATTTCGATCGGCGGCTATTACATGCCTGACAAGACGCTCTCTGATATTGGGCGAGAGATGGAGCAGTATCGCAACGCAGGCATGGCCGGCTGCAAGTTCAAGGTGGGCGGACTCGCTCCGGCTGAAGATGCGAAGCGCGTCGAAGCCGCGCGTAAGGCGGCCGGCGATGATTTCATTCTGATGGTCGATGCGAACCGCGGCTGGAACGCCGTCGACGCGATTGCATTTTCACGACTGATCGAGCACCTGGACATCCGCTGGTTCGAAGAGCCGTGTCATTGGTACGACGACGCTGCGATGATGGCGCGGGTGCGCAGCGCAACACGAATCCCCATCGCGGCAGGCCAGTCCGAGATCACAAGTCATGCCATCCGGCGCCTTGTCGACGCGGATGCGGTCGACTTCGTCAACTACGATGTGTCCGAAGGCGGCGGCGTGACGGACTGGCAGCGCGCGGCAGCGCTTTGCGCCACTGCAGGCGTCGAGATGGCCCATCATGAGGAAGCGCAGATTTCGCAGCACCTGCTGTCTGGCGTGCCGCACGGGACGTATGCCGAGTGCTTCGCCGATCCGGACCGCGATCCGGTGTGGCAGGAAATGTGGACGACGCGACCACAAGTCAAAGACGGCTGGATCGAAGTGCCGAAGGCCCCGGGGTTCGGCATCGAGCTGGATGACGCAATGCTGCGCCGTTTCCGCGTGAAGCATTAAACCGCGTATAGCATTACCTGCGGGCCTTCGCCTTCCGGCCCGCTTTGATATCGGTCATCAGAATCGACGCGACCAGCATGAGACCGCCGCCTGCTGCAGCCAGGAAAAGAAGTATTGCGAGACCGGGGTATCCGAAGAGTTTGAATGTGGTTTCCACACGCATGAGGAGCGCCGCGCCGATGATCAGGGCGGCGAGCACCAGGCCGACCGTGATGCGGTTCGCGACTTTCTGCATGCCTTCCATGAGCTTCGTTTCGTCAATCGCGTCGACACGGATCTTGAGATCGTTCTCTGCAACGCGGTCGAGTATGCGATTGACCCGGCCAGGCAGCTTCTGGACGAAGTTCTTCATGTCGACAGCCGCACTGAAGAGCGAGCTGAACGAAAGCTCCCCTGTCATTTTCTCCTGAACAATTTCTGCGGCGTGTCGCCGCGTAGCTGCGTTCGGATCGAAATTCGGCGCGAGCGTGCGGCCGATCTCGTCGAGGTTGAGGAGGGTCTTGCCGACGATCATGAGCTCCGGCGGCAGCCGGAAACCGCGAAGCGCTGCGGCTCGCAGCAGCATGAGCATGACGCGGCCCACCTGCGGCTCTTGCAACGTGACTTCCTGATGCTGGCCGATGATCTCGGTGACGTCGCGCTGTAACGCAGCTTCGTCGGCTTCCTCATCACGGCGCGCCATTCTGACCAGCAGCTTCAGCGCCTCTTCCGGGCGGTTGTCGCTCACAGCGAGGAGGAGCTGCAGCAGCCGGTCCTGCATCGTCGGTGGAATTCGCGCCACCATGCCGAGGTCGATCAGCGCGAGCCGCGATTCGACGATGAAGACGTTTCCGGGATGCGGGTCGGCGTGGAAAATGCCGTCTTTCAACATCTGCTTCAGATACGCGTGGAACAGCGCATCGGCGAGGCGCTCGCCGTCGAGCTCGAGCCGCGCAAGAGGACTCAGCGACGTCACCTTCGTACCGGCAATGAATTCCATCGTCAGCACACGCGAGGTGCTGTAGTCGAGAACCGGACGCGGAATGATGATGTCCTCGATCTCTTTCAGATTATTTCCGATCGTTACGAGGTGCATCGCTTCCTGACGGAAGTCGAGCTCACGCAGCAGTGACTTCCTGAATTCCTCGAACACGAGCGCGACTCCGAACCTTTTGCCGAAGTCCGTGTGTTCTTCGAAGAAATCGGCGAGGTCGCCAAGAGCCTCCAGGTCCGACAGAACCTGCTCGCGAAGACCGGGACGCTGGACTTTGATCGCGACCTCGCGGCCGTCGCGTAATCTGGCGTAATGCACCTGTGAGATCGAGGCGGCCGCGACCGGCTTGGCTTCGATGAATTCGAAAGGCTTCGATAGACGCACGCCCAGCTCGTCCTTGAGGATGGTCTCGACCTCGGCGAACGAGAATGGCTCGCAATGGTCTTGCAGGCGTTCGAGCGCGTCGGCGTAGGCCTGCGGCACGATGTCGGGCCGCGTAGAGAGCAACTGCCCGAGCTTGATGAAGGTCGGACCGAGCTTCTCGACGTCCTCCCCAAGACCGCTCGGCAGCGCATCCGCCGCGCCATCCTGCCCCGGCTCGGGCGGCAGAAGCTCCGCGAGACCGGCACGCGTGACCATGTCGCGGCGCCCGTACTTGAAAAGTAGAAGGGCGACGTCCTTGTAGCGTTTGAGGTGTTCGGGTTTCAGCGACAGCGCCACTCGCGTCTCCGGTGATGGAGTGTTGGAAAAATGCCCGCGCTACTGCTGCAACGCGTGTGCCGTATATTGACGATTGAGCGGTTCGTTTTGCAGATCCTCCAAGTCATAGCGAGCGATCACGGCACAACTTCTGCATGTTAACCTTCCGCTCCCCCGGCGACGCGTTGTCGTGAGCTCAACCAAATCCAATCTCAAAACAGGTCGATGATTCACAGTCTTCGCTTTCCTGCTCATTGCTTGCAGCGCTTCGCATCCGGCCTGGCCGCGATCGCCTGCGCCCTTGTCTTCAATGTCGATCTGGCTCACGCGCAGGTGTTCAGAGTCACGACCATTCCCGAAGAAGCTGCCACGGAGCAGACGCGCAAGTTCGGCCCCCTCGTGCGATACCTGGAGCGTCAGCTCGGCACCAAGGTTGTGTTCACGCCGGTGAGCGACTATCCGGCGGCAGTCGAGGCGCTGGTGAATAAGCAGGTCGAGCTCGTGTGGTTCGGCGGCTTCACCCACGTTCAGGCGCAGATCCGTTCCGGGGGAAAAATCGTACCGATCGCGCAGCGAGAGGAAGACACGAAGTTCCGCTCGGTTTTCATCGCTCAGAAAAGCTCGGCCTTCAAGGAGCTTGGAGATCTCAAAGGCAAGACCATCAGCTTCGGCTCGCAGTCGAGCACCTCCGGGCATCTCATGCCGAGAAGCTTCCTGCTCGACGCCGGCATTCAGCCCGATCGCGACTTCAAGCGCATTGCCTACTCGGGCGCGCACGATGCGACTATCGCCTCGGTCGTGAGCGGCCGCGTCGATGCTGCGGCGCTCGATATCACCGTGTGGCGCAAGTTCGTGGAGGAAAAGAAGATCGACACCTCCAAAGTGGACGTCTTCTACACCACGCCGCCTTACTTCAATTACAACTGGTCGGTGCACGCGGACATGCCTGCGGCACAGCGCGAGCGCGTCACGAAGGCGCTGCTCGACCTGAGCCTGAACGATCCGGAAGGCAAAGAAATCCTGACGCTCAACCGCGCGACGCGATACATATCCACCAGACCCGAGAATTACCAGGGGCTCGAGAAAGCGGGGCGCAGTGCCGGCCTCATTAAGAGTCCCTAACATGATGAAACGCGTGATGCGCTGTCACGATTTTCGCTCAGATCAAGGAACGCGACGAAG
>JBKJPI010000270.1:0-7302 GCA_046595235.1 Burkholderiales bacterium
GAAAGCTTTAATGAAGGAGGTGGGCGCGTGAGCGCGGTATCGCTGAATCTTTAATCTTTACTCCTTGCTCTGATCCTTAACGCGCGTGGTCTTGTAGAACGTGCGGTAATTTTCATAGTCGCGATTGTCCACCGGGACAAAGCCCAGCTCGCCTTGCATTTTCAGGAGCGCGGCGCTGGCCTCGAGGACCTTACGCCCCTCGGGGTCCCTTACCATGTCGATGAGCACAGATCTTACGGCGGCGATCCGGTCAGCCGGCACTTTCGGATTCGCCATGATGCAGAGGTCGCCATAGAGCTCGGACGTCCACAATACGCGATACTCGTAATTCTCCCGGCGTGCGTATGTTTCCAGCGCCACGCTGTTGACGCCCGCCGCGGAAACTTTGTCGATGCGAACCTGAGAGAACGAGGCTTCCTGATTGCCTGAAAACACGCTCTTCACGTTGACTTTGCTTCGGAGCAGTGCGTCCATGGGGAGCCAGTAACCCGTGAAGCCGTCGGGCGTCGGAAAGGCAACTTCCTTGCCTTCCAGGTCGCGGAGGCTCTGGATCGGGGACTCCTTATTGACCACAATTTGCGCGCGTATCCCCGGCCCTGCGGGCCGCGCGATCACTTTGAAGCCGAGCCGGTCGCGTTCCGGCGTAAAAAAATGATTCGTGTAAAGAAAGTGATACACACCTGTTTCGGCAATAGCGGTATTTTCACGCGACGTTCTGTTCAGCCTCAACTCGAGCGGCACGCCGCTTTTGCGGCTTACGTAGAGGAGAATGGGATTCCAGTATTGCGCGGTCAACGCAACACTGCGATGGTTCAGGACATTGAAAAGATACGGCGGCTCTGCATCCGCACCGCGTGCCGTCGATGCCAGCGCCCACACGGCGAGCGTCGCCGCGATGGCCAGAGTTTTACATGTCATGATCGCCCTCCACCGGCCCTATGACCGACCTAAGTCAAACTCAGCGTCCGAGGCCATTCCCCGGCTGGCTTTTTCAGACCCTAGGGGGTGTTACGGTCAAAACTGCCGATTCTTGAGGCCGATGTGACGATTCGCGACTGACTTGGGCGGGCGCGCTGCGTTAAGCGTTGTCGGTCCCGGTGCGCTGCGGCGCGGCCGGGCCGACCGGGAACAGCTGCCGGTCCTGAGCGTCCAGCTGCGCGATAAGCCCGGTCTCCCACGCGAGGTACTGCCGCATCGCTTCGCGATTTCCGGCGTGCCGGTCGTGGACGAAGAAGAGGTGGTCGATGCACTCTTCGTCCGGCGGCGAGTCTGGCGAGCTCGCCACTCGATAGCCGGCTTCGAGCCATGCGTGGAAACCGCCGTCGAGCACCTTTACGTTCGTAACGCCTGCTTCTTTGAGATCGATCGCGGCAAGTCGTGCCATGGCCTGATGTTCCGCGACGAGAACGATCTCGCCTGCGATCGCGCGCGCATCGCGGACGATCCGCGCGCGCGTACTCCAGCGGCTGCCCTCGATGTGTATTTCGCGAAAGCGCATGCTAGGCCGGATGTCGAAGACACTGCTTGTGGCGCCCTCGATTGCCTGCTTGAGCGCGTCTGCGGAAATGCTGGCTATATCCGGCAACGCTGCGCCCGGAAAAACCACTGGGACAATGTCCGACTCCATGCCTTCGCGAAGGACGTAGACGTCGCAGCCAAGTTGCGCGAGCCAGCTCGCAACAACGGGGGCACGCACGCCTTCATTGTCGATCAGCACCAGACGCGCATTACGTACGCCGACCCATTGATCGGTTGCCTGGATCAGCTGACCGCCCGGCGCGTGGACCGCCCCCGCGATTGAGCCTTCCCCATATTCCTCGGGCGTGCGCACGTCGAGGAGATAAGTCGTGCGGGTGCTGTCGGCGAGAAAAGCTTCGACTTCATCATCCGACACGCACTTCACGTCATGCCGCGTCATGAGCGCTGCGGCCTGCATCCTGAGGCGCGGTAGATCGGTCTCGTTCACGCGCGGCGGGTATTTGCGCGCTGCACCCCGTTCGAGCTCCATGTCCGCGAGCACCCAGCCCTGCGTGCCGTTTTCGAGCGCAAACACCGGATTGGCCACGCCAAAGCTGAGCAGGATCTGTGCGCCGAGTATCGATCGCGTGCGGCCGGCGCAGTTCACCACGATCGTGGTCTCGGGGTTCCGCACGATCTCCTGGATTCGATACGGAAGTTCGGCATTGGGACAGCAGATGCCCCCCGGTATGTTCATCTTGTGATATTCGCTGTAGGGCCGTCCGTCGACGATCACGAAATCCTCGCCGGCAGCTTTCATGCGCGCGAGCTCGGTTACGGTCACACGCGGCGTCCCATATTCATGCTCTACCAGTTCACCGAAGAGCTTGCTGGGTACGTTGACGCCGGCGAAGAGTGCGAACCCCGCCGCAGCCCACGCGCGCGTGCCGCCTTCGAGTACGGCTACGTCGCTGTAACCGATGGCCTCCAGACGTTTCGCTGCGATCACGGCGAGGGTCGATTCGCCGTCATCACACAACACTGTGCGTGCGGATGTGCGCGGAACAAGGGCGGTCACATCGAGCTCGAGGCGCGAGTAAGGGAGCGGCGTGGCGAACAGGAGATGCGACTCCCCAAACTGCCCAGCCTCGCGCACGTCGAGGAGCGCGAGCTCAGCGCCGTCGTGAATCATCGTTTTCAACTCGACCGGGGTGACGCGTTTATGTGTTTTCATATGGATTTGTAGAACCTGCACCTGTGTTCACGGGTTGTCAGCGAATAAGCAGCGGCACGCCGCTCAGGATGAGGATCGTTGCGACGAGCCGCTTGAACCGGAGCTGGTCGAGATTGGCGTGAATATGATTTCCGGCCCAGACCCCGACCGCCATCACCGGAAGTGAAGCCGCGCAAATGATCAGCGCCTCCCGGTCAAACGCGCCGGCCCAGATGTAGCCCGTGCCTCGCATGATTCCGAGAGCGAAGAGAATCGCGGCGATCGTGGCGCGAAATGGAATTTTCCCGAGCTTGAGTAAGTCGAGATACATGGCGAAGAACATGCCCGCGCTCGCGCCGAAGAGCGAGCCCACGAAGCCGCCGACCGTACCGGCAATCGCGGTGACGGGTGTCATCGGAAGGCGGCGTTCAGGCGCGGGCTTTATCGTACGCCACCACGAGTGAAGACCGAACGCAATCGCGAAGACGCCAAGCGCTTTACCCAGGGTGCGCGAGTCGAGCTCAGAGAAAAAGTAAACGCCGATCGCTACGCCGATCGCGACCCAGGGCAGCACGCGCCACATCGCAGGCCAGACGACATGCCGGTAGTCCTTCGCAAGGATGAGCGCTGAGGAGAGGATGCCAAGAAAGGTGACCATCGGTGCGACGGTCTTCACCGACATGATCAGCGCGAGCAGCGGAACCGTAACGCCGCCAAAACCGGTGCTGCCGCGAATCGCGTAGGAAACGAAAATGACGATTGCGAAGAAAAACCATTCGGGCAGGGTGAGCGCGGTCAATGCTCAACCCGGCCCGTGCGTGTCATTTATGCGGTTTTCTGTGGTCGCTGCCACCGAGCAGGGCGGCTGTGGGACGTTTGTGACGCCCGCGTTGAGTAGTTGCCGCCTCCGCTGCCGGGGCGTCGTCGCCCTTCTTCTGCGCGGGCTCGTACGGCTTGGAGAAATCGAAGTCGCCCACAGCAGGCGCTTTGTGCGCGTGCGGCTTCGCAGCGGGGCGGTGCTCACGTTCGCGTTCGGGGTGCTGCGTTCCGCGACCCCTGGGTTCGCGCTCCGTCGGACGTCCACCGCGAGAGGGCCGTTCGTCGCGGGCCGACGGATGCGTTGAACGGCTGCCTCGATCTTCCCCGTCGAAGCCCGCCGGAAGCTCGAGCTTCGGGATAGCGCGCTTGAGCAGTTTCTCCACTTCTGCGAGCGCCTTCAATTCTTCCGGCGCCATGAAGGCGATGGCTTCCCCGGGCATTCCCGCCCGGCCGGTGCGGCCGATGCGATGGACGTAATCTTCGGGTGTGTAAGGCAGCTCGTAGTTCACGACGAACGGAAGCTCCTCGATGTCGAGCCCGCGCGCTGCAATGTCGGTCGCAACGAGGACACTTGCACGGCCTTCCTTGAAATCGGACAGCGCCTGCTCACGCTCACCCTGGGAGCGATCGCTGTGTATGGCGGTTGCATTGATGCCGTCGCGAATGAGCTCGCGCGCCAGACGATTCGCGTCCCGCTTCATGCGGACGAAGACCAGGACTTGCTTGATGTCGCGGGTGCGGATGAGGTGAGCGAGCAACGCGCGTTTGCGCGCGGCCGCGACTTCGTAGACCTGGTGGGTCACAAGGTCGGCAGGCGCGTTACGACGGGCAACCTCGACCAGCGTCGGATTGCGCAGCAGCTCTTTGGCAAGCCTGCGAATGTCTTCCGAAAATGTTGCGGAAAAAAGAAGGGTCTGGCGCTCTTTCGGAATCACCGCGAGGATCCGCTTGATGTCCGGAAGAAAGCCCATGTCGAGCATGCGATCGGCCTCGTCGAGCACGAGAATTTCCACGCGCGAGAGATTCACCGTCTTCTGCTCGAGATGGTCGAGGAGCCGCCCAGGTGTCGCAATCAGGATCTCGACGCCGCCGTGGAGCGCTTTTTTCTGCGGAAGAATGTCGATGCCCCCGTAGACGATAGTCGAGCGGAGCGGCAGGTGCTTCCCATAAGTCGCCACACTGTCGCCGACCTGTGCCGCAAGCTCACGCGTCGGTGCGAGGATGAGCGCGCGCACGGGATGTCGTGCAGGCGAGGGGCTGGTGCTTCCATGCGGCGCAAGCAGTTGAAGAAGAGGCAGCGTGAAGCCCGCCGTCTTGCCGGTTCCGGTTTGCGCGCAACCCATGATGTCGCGTCCCTCGAGAATCGCGGGGATCGCCTGGGCCTGGATCGGCGTGGGCTCCAGGTAGCCCTCATCGGAGACTGCACGCAGCAGTTCCGGCATCAGTTGGAGTGAACCGAAAGACATTTCTTACAGATTAAAGGATGCGCAGGCGAGTGCGAAAGCGCGATGGCGCCTTACGTTCGACTCGGCTGCGGATCGGGTTGATTGAGGAATGGATACGCGTACCGACATCCAGGCGCGAAGTATACCGCGCATCACTGGAAGGGCATAGGCACGAGGCTGAAAACTGTCAAGGATTCAATAATCTGTTATATTTTCGCGCACTGGATTACGCGGTTTAATGCGCATGAGAGTCGAGGAGCATGGGGCTGTCGGGAACGAGGTGGGATTTCAGTACGTATTCCCGCTCGTACTGACGCTCGATACGCACGGAGTGCCCCACCGCTGGATCACGTGGCAGCACGCCTGTTACTACTACGCCAAGGACCAGGTCGCCTGGTCGCTCGGCGCGCATGCGTTCACCGTTTACGGCGGGCTCAACCGCATGACCGGTCAGCGCTCCGAGATCACGGCCAGCAGCATCATTGCCGTCAAGGGCAAGGCGATGGCGATGAAGTCCTTTCATCAGGTGCCGCCCCTCAACAACCGCGAGCTTTTTCATCGAGACCGGCAAATCTGTGCGTACTGCGGCGGGATGTTTCCAATCGCGCGACTCACGCGCGATCACGTGAAACCGTTCTCCAAAGGCGGCAGGGACATGTGGATGAACGTGGTGACCGCGTGTCGCGCGTGCAACGAGCGCAAGAGCGACCGCACGCCGGAGCTTGCCGGCATGGAGCTTCTGTATCTGCCCTACATACCGAATCGCGCGGAATACCTAATACTTACAAACCGCCGCATCCTTGCGGATCAGATGGAATTTCTTGCGCAGCACGTGCCTGCGCAGAGCCGCCTGCATCAGAAAACCGCCTGAGCCGCGCGGCATGGCCCACGAAGTCCCGCACAATGGCAGCACCAGCGCCTGACGTGATGCCCAACCCCGTTTCACACTTCGACCTTCACAGCCACTCCACCCGTTCCGACGGCGTGATGCGGCCCGAGGCGGTCGTAGACCGCGCCGCGCAGCGCGGCGTACGTGCGCTCGCCCTGACCGATCACGACGATGTCAGCGGTCTGGCTGAAGCGCGCGCCGCAGCGGATGCAAAAGGCCTTCGCCTCATCGACGGCGTCGAAGTTTCCGTAAGCTGGCATGGGCATACGCTCCACGTCGTCGGTCTCGACATCGATCCGGGCAATGCGGCGCTGATCGAAGGCTTGCGCAAAAACCGCGGCGGTCGCAATGGCCGTGCGGCGCTCATCGCGGGTGCTCTTGAGAAAGTCGGCATCGCAGGGGCGCTGGAAGGCGCGATCGCATTCGTCACGAATCCGGATCTGGTGAGCCGCGCGCATTTCGCTCGCTTCCTGGTCGAAAGCGGGCGTGTGCGAAACACGCAAGTCGCGTTCGACCGATATCTGGGTGAAGGCAAACCCGGGTATGTGCCGCACCTCTGGGCTAGCCTCGGAGAGGCGGCTGAATGGATTCGTGCTGCGGGTGGACTTGCTGTCCTGGCGCATCCCGGGCGCTACAAGCTCGATGACGAGGCCCGCGCGAAGCTACTCGGCGAATTCAGAGATCTCGGCGGCACCGGCATCGAAGTCGTGACCGGCAGCCATACCCCGGACCAGTATGGTTATTGGGGGCGCCGCGCGGCGGAGTTCGGGCTTCTCGCGTCAGCGGGTTCGGACTTTCACGGACCGCGTGAAAGTTACAAGGATCTCGGCGATCTACCGCCGCTACCTCAGGGTTGCTCCCCGATATGGGATCGGCTGTAGTACTGGGCGCTGTTCAGTGGCACAACTCTTTACACTTCATCCTGATAACCCGCAGCCTCGCCTCATACGCCAGGCCGCGGAGGTGGTGCGCGACGGCGGTGTGATCGTCTATCCCACGGACTCGTGCTACGCGCTCGGTTGCCACATCGGCGACAAGGCGGCGATGGAACGCATTCGTACAATACGCGAGGTCGATGAGCATCATCACCTGACGCTCGTCTGCCGCGACCTTGCCGAGATCGCCCTCTACGCAAAAGTCGATAACAGCCAGTTCAGGATGCTCAAGGCGACGACTCCCGGGAGCTACACGTTCATATTGCAGGCCACGCGCGAAGTGCCGAAGCGCCTCATGCATCCCAGACGCCGCACTGTGGGATTGCGCGTACCCGATCACGTGGTCGCGCTCGCGCTCCTCGCCGAGCCCGGCGAGCCGCTGCTTTCGTCCACGTTACTCTTGCCCGGCGACGATTTTGCACTTAACGATGCGGAAGAGATTCGTGAGCGTCTGGAACGGCGGGTTGAACTCGTCATCGATGCGGGGCCGTGCGGAATCATGCCCACTACGGTCGTCGATCTTACGGGCGATTCCCCCGTCAT